>NZ_JAIUJZ010000029.1:91612-107291 GCF_020176775.1 Saccharopolyspora sp. 6M | reverse complement strand
CAGCTGTGCGGCGCCGCGCTCCCGCACCCAGGCCAACAGCTCCTCGGTGGAGTGCAGCGCGTCCCGCTCGGCGCGCGCCCCGCCCCCCCCCCCGGGGGGGCGGGGGGGGGGCCCCCCCCCCCACGTCCGGGGGCTGGCAGGATGGGGCGCATGTTGCGCGTGGGCCTCAGCGGCGGGATCGGGTCGGGCAAGTCGACGGTGGCGGCGCGGCTCGTGGAGCTGGGCGCGGTGCTGATCGACGCGGACCGGCTGGCCCGCGAGGTCGTCGAACCGGGCAGCCCGGGGCTGGCGGAACTGGTCGAGCGGTTCGGGCCGCAGATCCGCACCGCGGACGGCGCGCTGGACCGCCCCGCGCTGGCCCGCGTCGCGTTCGCCGACGAGCAGGCCCGCGCCGACCTCAACGCCATCACCCACCCGAAGATCGGCGAGCTCACCGCGCAGCGCATGGCGCAGGCCCCGGCGGACGCGGTCGTGGTGCACGACGTCCCGCTGCTGGTGGAGAACGACTACGCGGCGAACTACCACCTGGTGATCATCGTGGACGCTCCGGAGGAGGAGCGGGTGCGGCGGCTGACCGGGCGCGGCCTCGACGCGGCGGACGCGCGAGCGCGGATCCGCGCGCAGGCCACCGACGAGCAACGCCGGGAGGCCGCCGATGTGTGGCTGGACAACACGGGCCCGGTCGAGGACCTGATCGCCGAGGTGGACCGGCTGTGGTTCGACCGGCTGGTGCCCTACGAGCGCGGGGTGCGTGAACGGCAGCGGCCGCCGCGGAAGCCGCCGGTGCTCGCCGAACCCGACCCGGAGTGGCCGCGCACCGCGCGCCGGCTCGGCGCCCGGGTGCTGCGCGCGGCGGGTGAGGCCGGGCTGCGGATCGACCACGTCGGTTCGACCTCGGTGCCCGGGTTCCCGGCGAAGGACGTCATCGACCTGCAGCTGTCGGTGCGGTCGCTGGCCGAGGCCGATGCGATCGCGGAGGCGCTGGCCGACGCCGGTTTCCCGGCCGACGACGGGATCCAGCGGGACAACCCGCACCCCTTCGACCCGGAGCCGGAGCACTGGCTCAAGCGCTACCACAACTCGGCGGACCCGGGACGTCCGGTGAACCTGCACGTGCGGGTGCACGGCGGGCCGGGTTGGCGGGTGGCGCTGCTGCTGCGGGACTGGTTGCGGGCGGAGCCGGAGGCGCGCGCGGACTACCTGGCCGTGAAGCGCGACCTCGCGGCCCGCCACGACACTCCCGAGGCCTACGCGGCGGCCAAGGAACCGTGGTTCCCCACCGCACTTCCGAAAGCCCAGGAATGGGCGGACCGAACCAACTGGACCCCACCCCAGGACTGAAACCAGATCTTTCTCCTGTCGGCGGCGAAGCCGCTGAGTCGCCGACCACGCACGCAGCAGGACCACCCGCGGGTTCTCAGTTGCTTCCTCGCGAGGACAGCGTTTTCTCATGTGGCGGAGCCACCTGTGAAAACGATCCCGCAGCGAGGGAGCAGCTGAGGTTCCGCCACCCGACCACGACGCGAACCGAGTGAGAAAACCAAAAAGTCACGGTTCCCGGGCGATCACGACCGCGATCCACAGGTCGGCGCGGCCGGCCGCGGTGTCCACGTCGCGGCCGGTGAGCTCCTCGATGCGGGCGATCCGCTTGCGCAGCGTATTGCGGTGGATCCCCAGCTCGTCGGCGGCGGGCTGCCAGTGGCCGAGGTGCGCCAGGTAGGTGTGCAGCGTCCGCAGCAACTCGGGTTCCGCGACGAGGTCGCGCAGGATCGAGGCCGCCAGCGCGCGGGCCGCGTGGTCGGGCAGCCCGGCGCGGACGCTGCCGCGGAACCGCTCGTCCCAGTCGACGACCGCCCGGGCCGCGGCGGCGAGCGCGGTCCGGGCCGCGGCGGCGCTGGTGCGCGCGTCGGCGACGGGGACGGCGGGGCCGACGCCCACCCCGGCGCGCAGACCGGCGAGCAGGTCGGCGACCTCGCGGGCCGCACCGTCGGCCACCAGCAGCGCGATGTTCCCGTCGGCCGGGGCCGTGGTCAGCACCTCCGGGTGCTCGCGGGCCAGGCGCTCGCGGGCCCCGGCGGGGACCCCGGAGGCGCGCAGCACCCGCACGGTCCGCGGCGGCACCGGGCTTCCTTCGAGCAGGGCCGCGACCCCGGCGCCCGCGTCGACCGCCCCGTCCAGCACCAGCGCCGCCGCCTGGTCCCGCAACCGCAGCTCGGCGTCGGCGGCGGCCCGGGATCGTTCGGCGTCGAGGGTCAGCAGCGCGACCGTGGACACCAGCACCGCGCGCAGCACCGCGTCCAGCGGTCCTGGGGCCAACAGCACCAGGAACGGTCCGTCGACGCCGGCACCGAGCGGCTGCACCACGGTGGTGCCCTCGGCGCCGGTCTCGGTGACGGCTCCGGCTCCGCCGCCGGAGCGCAACGTCCCCAGCGCGCGCCGCGCCGCGTCCGGCAGCCGGAACCGGGCCGGGACCAGCGGCGTCCCGGCCGCGTCGACCAGTCCGGCGCTGCCCCGCGCGGCCCGGCCGAGCACACCGAGCACCCGCGCCGGGCCGTCCTTGCGGGAGATCACCCGGGTCAGCTCCTGCTGCACGCGTAGCGCCGACACGGTGGACTCGCGCTCCTGATCCGCGAGCAGCCCGGCGACGGCTTTGCTCACCGCGATGAAGGGCGTCGCCTCCGGCACCACGACCAGGCCGAGCCCCGCCGCGCGCGCCGCCTCGACCAGGGCCCGCGGGACCTCGGCGTGCGAGAGGCCGGTGCCGAACCCGAGCGCCGCCACCCCGGCGCGGTCGATCCGCCGCACGTAGGCCGCCCAGTCCTGGCGCACCAGCCCGGTGGTCAGCAGCAGCTCGCCGCCCTCCAGGTACCGGTCCGGGTCGGTGAGTTCGCTGGTCGTCACCCACCGAAGCGGGCGTTCGGCAGCCGGTTCGACGATCACGCGCAGCGCCAGTTCGGGGATCGCGACGACGTCGTCCAGGCTCAGCACGGTGGCAGTGTTGCACACCCGAGCACGCCTGCCTGTCGGGTTCGCACACTCACCACGGCGCGCCGAGCGGCCTAGCGTCGGAGACGTCCCGTCCCCGCCGCCGCGAAGGAGCCTCGCATGACCGCATCCGCCCCGTCCCCCGAGCTGATCGGCGGTCCCGGTCTCCCCCAGCGGCGCGAGCTGCGCACCGAGGTCCCCGGCCCGCTGTCCCGCGAACTCGCCGCGCGCCGTTCGGCCGCGGTCTCCGCCGGGGTGTCCTCGACGCTGCCGGTCTACGCGGCGGCGGCCGGCGGCGGCGTGCTGGTCGACGTGGACGGCAACTCGTTCGTCGACCTCGGCTCCGGCATCGCGGTCACCACGGTCGGCAACTCGGCGCCGAAGGTGGTCGCGGCCGCGTCCGACCAGCTGGTCCGGTTCACCCACACCTGCGCGATGATCACCCCGTACGAGAGCTACGTGCGGCTCGCCGAGGAACTCGCCGCGATCACCCCGGGCGACCACGAGAAGCGCACCGCGCTGTTCAACACCGGCTCCGAGGCCGTCGAGAACGCGGTGAAGATCGCCCGCTGCGCGACCGGCCGGACCGGGATCGCGGTCGTGGACCACGCCTACCACGGGCGCACGAACCTGACGATGGCGCTGACCGCGAAGAACAAGCCGTACAAGGACGGGTTCGGCCCGTTCGCGGCCGACGTGCACCGCGCCCCCACCTCCTACCCGTTCCGGGACGACGCCGGGCTGTCCGGCGCCGAGGCCGCGAAGCGCACCACCGACTACCTGGAGCGCACCGCCGGAGCCGACCGGCTGGCGGCGCTGGTGATCGAGCCGATCCAGGGCGAGGGCGGTTTCATCGTGCCCGCGCCGGGATTCCTCGCCGAACTGGCCCGCTGGTGCCGCGCGAACGGGATCGTGTTCGTCGCCGACGAGGTGCAGACCGGGGTCGCGCGCACCGGCTCCTGGTTCGCCACCGACCACGAGGACGTCGTCCCGGACCTGATCACCACCGCGAAGGGCCTCGGCGGCGGGCTGCCGATCGCCGCGGTCACCGGCCGGGCGGAGCTGATGGACGCGGTGCCGGCGGGCGGCCTCGGCGGCACCTACGGCGGCAACCCGGTGGCCTGCGCCGCCGCGCTGGCCGCGCTGGAGACGATCCGCGAGGACGGTCTCGTCGCCCGCGCCGCCGCGATCGGCGAGCAGGCGACCGCCCGGCTGCCCGCGCTCGCCGACGCCGACCCGCGGATCGGCGACGTCCGCGGCCGCGGCGCCATGATCGCCGTCGAGTTCGTGCGCCCGGGCGGCACCGAGCCGGACGCGGCGCTGGCGAAGGCCGTCGCCGACCACTGCCACCGCACCGGCGTGCTCGTGCTGACCTGCGGCTCGTTCGGCAATGTGATCCGGCTGCTGCCGCCGCTGACCATCCCCGACGAGCTGCTGCACGACGGGCTGGACGTGCTCGCCGACGCCCTCGCGCAGTCCTGATCCCCTTCCCCCGACGAGGAGTCCCCATGACGCTCTTCCAGCCGTCCCCGCTGTTCATCGGCGGCAAGCCCACCCCCACCGCGGACGAGTTCGCGGTGCACGACCCGGCGACCGGCATCGAGATCGCCCGCGTCTCCGACGCCGACGAGTCGCATGCCGCGGCCGCCGCGGACACCGCCGCCGAGGCGCTGCCCGACTGGGCCGCGACCCCGCCCCGCCGCCGCGCCGAGATCCTCGCGGCGACCCGCGAGCTGATGATCGACCGCGCCGACGAGCTCGCCGAGCTGTTCGTGCGCAAGTCCGGGAAGGCCGCCGCGGACGCCCGCGCGGAGGTCTCGTACGCGGCGGAGTTCTTCCGCTGGTTCGCCGAAGAAGCGGTCCGCCCGGACGGCCGGTTCGAGACCTCCCCCGACGGCCGCTCCACGACGGTGGTCACCGCGCAGCCGGTCGGGGTGGCGCTGCTGATCACGCCGTGGAACTTCCCGGCGGCCATGATCACCCGCAAGGTCGCACCGGCGCTGGCGGCGGGCTGCACCGCGGTGCTCAAGCCCGCCGCGGAGACCCCGCTGACCGCGCTGGCGATCCGCGATCTGCTGGTCGAGGCGGGTGCGCCGCAGGACGTGCTGACCGTGCTGCCGAGCACCCGGGCCGACGCGATCAGCCGGGTGCTGCTGGCGCACGACGCGGTCCGCAAGCTCTCCTTCACCGGCTCCACCGGGGTCGGGCGGCACCTGCTCGGCCTCGCCGCCGGGCGGGTGGTGAACAGCTCGATGGAGCTCGGCGGCAACGCCCCGTTCGTCGTGTGCGCCGACGCCGACATCGACGCCGCCGTGCAGGGCGCGCTGATCGCGAAGCTGCGCAACGCGGGGCAGGCCTGCACGGCCGCCAACCGGTTCCTGGTGCACGAGGACGTCGCCGACGAGTTCGCCGAGTCCTTCGCCGACGCCGTCGCGCGGCTGCGGGTCGGACCGGCCGCCGAGCCGGGCACCGACATCGGCCCGCTGATCGACGACCGCGCGGTGCGCCGCGTCGCCGGGCTCGTCGCCGACGCGGTGGAGCGCGGGGCGCGGATCGTGCGGGAGCCGGTCGAGGTGCCTGCCACCGGTTCGTTCTCCGCGCCGGTGGTGCTGGCCGGGGTGCCGGACGACGCCGCCGTGCTGCACGAGGAGATCTTCGGCCCGGTCGCGCCGATCCGGACCTGGAGCGGCACCGACGAGCTGGTGGCGGTGGCCAACGCGACCGAGTACGGCCTCGCCGGGTACGTCTACGCCGGGGACACCGGCCGGGCGCTGGAGATCGGCCGCCGCGTGCAGTGCGGCATGGTCGGGGTCAACCGCGGTGTCGTCTCGGACCCGTCGGCGCCGTTCGGCGGGATGAAGCAGAGCGGACTCGGCCGCGAGGGCGCGCAGGAGGGGATCCGGGCCTTCCAGGAGACCCAGTTCCTCAGCGTCAGCTGAGGAACTGGCCCGGTTCCGCTCCCGTTGCGTAGGGGGCGGGTGGCGGAACCTCAGCGGTTTCCTCGCTGCGGGATCGATTTCACAGGTGGCTCCGCCACATGAGAAATCGCTGTCCCCGCGAGGAAACCGCTGAGAACCCGCTGCGGTGCCGGTGTCTTGGGTGGTCGGCGGCTCAGCGGCTGCGCCGCTGACAGGACAACGACACGGCCCGCCGGGCAGGTTCAGAGACGGGCAGTCAGCTGCTTCCTCGCTGCGGGGTCGTTTTCACCGGTGGCTTCGCCGCTGACAGGAGAACGACACGACCCGCCTGGGCGGTTGGAAGTGGGTGCGCTTCTGATGCGGGGGCCGGTCAGCCGAGAGCTTCGCCTATTTCGATCGCCGCGTCGCGGACCAGGGCGCCGAGCTCGGTGAAGCGCGCGGCGGGAACGCGGTCCCGCGGCCCCCAGATGCTCACGATCGCGGCCGGGCGGCGCCGTACGTCGAGGACCGGCGCCGACACCCCGCACACGTGCGATTCGAGTTCGCCGTCCGCCCCGCTGTAGCCCTGCTCGCGGATCTCGGCGAGTTCGGCCAGCAGCGCGTCCCGATCGGTGCGGGTGCTCTCGGTGTACTCGGCCAGCGGTGTGTCCAGCAGCGATTCGACCTCCGGCTGCGGCAGCCAGGCCAGCAGCGCCTTGCCCGCGGAGGTGGCGTGGATCGGCACGTGCTGCCCGAGCCAGCGGGCGCTGAGCACCGCCTGCGGTGCCACTTCGTCCACGTAGGTCAGCCCGAGCCGCTGGGCGACCGCGAGGTTCGCCGTCTCCCCCGTCTCACGGCTGAGCCGTTCGAGGGTGCCGTGCGCGCGGCGAACCAGCCCGTCCACGCCGGCGGTCGCCGCCATCCTGCTGATCGCGAACCCGATCGCGTAGCGGTTGTTCACCGGGTCCCGCTCCACTAGCCCGTGGTGTTCGAGGGTGGCCAGCAGCCGCCACGCGGTGGCCCGGTTCAGCCCGCAGTCGGCGGCCAGGTCGGGGGCGGAGCGGCCTTCCGGTGATCCGGCGGAGACCGCGTTGAGCAGGGCCACCGCGCGGTCGAGGGACTGCACCCGTCCGGCCGCCCGGGACTGCTCCTCCTGGGTGTGCGCCGCTTCCACGCTCATGCCCCCACCCTAGTGATCCGCCCGGGCGATCCCGTCGCCGCTCCGATGCCCGCGCCTGCTTTCGGGCGACGGTCCTTGACCGCGCCGCACCCGCCACCCTAGCGTCACACATCGCGAACATCCGACGCACATTGTGAGACGCCGATGGATCGAGTGGTCACCCCCTACGAAGGCTCCGGGTACCGGCCCTGGGACGACGCGGCGCCGGTCCCGGCCCCGCTGCGGCTGCACGAGACGACCGTCGACCCGCGGTGGGTCGACTACAACGGACACCTGAGCGAGTCCTGCTACCTGCTGGTGTTCGGCGATTCCGCCGACGCCTTCTTCCGCTACCTCGGCATCGACGAGCGGTACCGGGCGAGCGGGCGGTCGCTGTACACCGCCGACACCCACCTGCACCACGACCGCGAGGTCGCCGAGGGCGAACCGATCGCGCTGAGCCTCCGGCTGCTGGACCACGACGCGAAGCGGCTGCACCTGTTCCACGAGATGCACCACGCCGGTTCCGGGCTGCTGCTGGCCACCGCCGAGCAGCTGCTCGTGCACGTCGACACCGAGCGCGGCCGCTCCTGCGAGCTGCCCGTCGAACTCCGGGACCGGCTGAGCGCGATCCACCGAGCCCACCAGGACCTCCCGGTCCCCGGCCGCGTCGGGCGGCCGATGGGAATCCGGCGCTGACCAGCGAGGAGCACACCGTGGACTTCGAACTCACCGACGAGCAGCAGGCCATCGTCGAGACCGCCCGGAAGTTCGTCAGCACCGAACTGGTGCCGCACGAGGACGAGGTGGAGCGGCTGGACGAGGTGCCCGCCGAGCTCGCCGCCCGCATCCGCGCCAAGGCCGTCGCATCCGGGCTGTACGCGCCGAACATGCCCGCCGAGCTCGGCGGTGGCGGGCTGGACGCCGTCGGCCTGGCCCTGGTCGAACGCGAACTCGGCCGCACCGGGTACGCGTTGCAGGCGCTGGTGGCGCGGCCCGGCAACATCCTGCAGGCCTGCGCGGGCGAGCAGCGGGAGCGCTACCTGCTGCCCACCATCCGCGGCGAGCGCACCGACTGCCTGGCGATGACCGAACCCGGGGCGGGCTCCGACGTCCGCTCGATGAGCACCCGGGCGGTGCGCGAGGGCGACGAGTACGTGCTCACCGGCACCAAGCACTTCATCAGCCACGCGGACGTCGCCGACTTCGTGGTGCTGTTCGCGAGCACCGGCGTCGAGCGGAGCGAGCGCGGCCCGCGGAACCTGATCACCGCGTTCCTGGTGGACCTGGACACCCCCGGGCTGACGGTGACCCGCGGCTCGGCCTGCGTGTCGCACCGCGGCTACCACCAGTGCGAGCTGGCCTTCGACGGTTGCCGGATCCCGGTGGCGCAGCGCCTCGGCGCCGAAGGGACGGGGTTCGAGCTGATGGGCGAATGGCTCGGCGCGAGCAGGCTCAGCGTCGCCGCGACCAGCGTCGGCCGGGCCCGGCGGGTGCTGGAGATGACCACGTCCTGGGCGGCCGAGCGCGAGCAGTTCGGCCGGAACATCGGGCGCTTCCAGGGGGTGTCGTTCCCGCTCGCCGACATGGCCACCGAGCTGGAGGCCGCGGAACTGCTCACCTTGCGGGCCGCCGCGAAGCTCGACCGGGGCGCGATGTCGGACCGGGACGCGGCGATGGCCAAGCTGTTCTCCACCGAGGCGCTGGCCCGCATCACCGACGGCGCGGTGCAGGTCTTCGGCGGCGCCGGGTTGATGTCCGAGCTGCCCGTCGAGCGCTTCTGGCGCGATGCGCGGGTGGAGCGGATCTGGGACGGCACCAGCGAGATCCAGCGGCACATCATCTCGCGTTCGCTGCTGCGCCCGCTGGGCGGTTGACCTCCCTCCACTGTGGACGTTCCAGCACCGCGAGGAGCTCGACATGACGACCGAGTCCACATCGGACACGACAGGGCGCGGCCTGCACCGCCTGCTGGCGCCCCGGCACGTCGCCGTCTACGGCGGAGCCGCGGCCGCCGCGGCGATCCGGCAGAGCCGCAAGATCGGCTTCGCCGGGCGGATCACGCCGGTGCACCCCCGGCGGGCCGAGATCGACGGGATTCCCTGCGTCCGCAGCACCGCCGAACTCCCGGAAGCACCGGACGCCGCGTTCCTCGCGGTGCCGCCTGCGGCCACCGTGACCACCGTCCGCGAGCTGGCCGCGCGCGGCGCCGGGGGCGTGGTCTGCCACGCCTCGGGATTCGCCGAGCACGACGCCGCCGGGGCCGCGCTGCAGCGGTCCCTGGTGGCGGCGGCGGGCGGGATGCCGCTGATCGGGCCGAACTGCCTGGGCGTGCTCAACTACCTGGACGGCGCGGCGCTGTGGCCGGACGAGCACGGCGGGCACCGGGTGGACCGGGGCGTCGCGGTGATCGCGCAGAGCGGCACCGTCGGGCAGAACCTGACCATGCAGCGCCGTTCCCTGCCGCTCGCGCAGCTCGTCGCGCTCGGCAACGGCGCGGTCACCGGCGTCGCCGAGCTGATCGACGCCGCGCTGGACGATCCGCGGATCACCGCGATCGGGCTGCACCTGGAGGGCGTGGACGACGTCGCCGGGCTGTCCCGCGCCGGGCTCCGCGCGCTGCGCCGCGGCGTGCCGATCGTGGTGCTCAAGACCGGGAGTTCCGCGGCCGGGGCGCGCACGACGTTGAGCCACACCAGTTCGCTGGCCGGTTCGGACGAGCTGTGCGACGCCCTGTTCCGGCGGGTCGGGATGGCGCGGGTGCGGCACGTCAGCACCTTCGTGGAGGCGCTGAAGTTCCTGCACGCCAACGGTCCGCTCCCCGGTCGGCGCATCACTTCGGCGAGCGCCTCCGGCGGTGAGGCCGCGCTGCTCGCGGACCTCGCCGAGCGGGCCGGGCTGGAACTGCCCGAATTCCCCGCCGCGGTGCAGCGCCGGATGCGGACGTTGCTCGGCGAGCGGGTGTCGGTGGCGAACCCGCTCGACTACCACACCTACATCTGGGGCGACCGGGACGCGCAGACCGCCTGCTTCACCGAGCTGTTCCGCGCGGGCGTCGACTGCCACCTGCTGCTGGCCGATTTTCCGCGCGGCGACCGCTGCGAAGAGGCGACCTGGAACATCGCCGTCGAGGCGTTCGGCGCGGCGCACGCCACCGACCCGGGCCCGGCCTGCGTGGTGAGCTCGTTGCCGGAGGGGCTGCCGGAACCGGTGCGGGACCGGTTGCTGGCCACCGGGATCGCGCCGATGCAGGGCACCGCGGACTGCGCGGCGGCGCTGGCCGCGGCCGCGCGCATCGGCGAGGCGCAGCGGAACCCCGATCCGCCCGCACCGCTGGAACCGGTTCCGCAGCTGGGCGGCCGGGACCGACTGCTGGACGAGCCCACCGGCAAGCGCGCGCTCGCCGCCCGCGGCGTGACCGTCCCGGACGGGCGCGTGGTGTCCGAACCGGAAGCCCCGGCAGCGGCCGCCGAACTCGGCTTCCCCGTCGTGGTCAAAGCGGTCTCGGCCGACCTGGCGCACAAGTCCGACGCGGGCGGGGTCCGGCTCGGCCTGACCGACCGGGAGCAGGTGCGCGCGGCGGTGGCGGCGATGTCCGGGCTCGCCGACCGGTTCCTGGTCGAGCGGATGGTCGGCGGCGCCGTCGCCGAGCTGATCGTCGGGGTGCGCCGCGACCCGCGGTTCGGCCCGGCGCTGACCGTCGGCGCCGGTGGCGTGCTGGTCGAGCTGGTGCGCGACGCGGTGACGCTGCTGCTGCCGGTCACCCGGGCGGAGATCCGCACCGCGCTGGCGGAGTTGCGGATCTGGCCGCTGCTGACCGGGTTCCGCGGCCCCGCCGCCGACGTGGACGCGGTGGTGGACGCGGTCGCCGCCATCGCCGAGCACGCCCGCGCCGACCCGCGGCTGCTCGAACTCGACGTGAACCCGCTGCTGGCGCTCCCGCACGGCGCCGTCGCGGTCGACGTGCTGGTACGGGAGGCGAGGAGTTCCGATGACTGACCCGGTGCGCACCGACGTCCACGACGGCGTCCTGACGATCACCCTGGACCGGCCCTCGGCGAATGCCGTCGACGTGCCCACCAGCCGCGCGCTGCACGCGGCGTTCGACCGGCTGCACCGGGACGACGCGCTGCGCGTCGCGGTGCTGACCGGTGGCGGGGACCGCTTCTTCTCCGCGGGCTGGGACCTCAAGGCGGCCGCGGCGGGCGAGCCCGTGGACGCCGACCACGGGCCGGGCGGGTTCGCCGGGCTCACCGAGTTCTTCGCGCTCGACAAGCCGGTGATCGCCGCGGTGAACGGGCTCGCGCTCGGCGGCGGCTTCGAACTCGCGCTGGCCGCCGACCTCGTCGTCGCCGCCGACCACGCCGAGTTCGCGCTGCCCGAGGCGACGCTGGGCATCGTCCCCGATTCCGGCGGCGTGCTGCGCCTCCCGCAACGGCTGCCGCGGGCGATCGCCGCCGAACTGCTGTTCACCGGGCGCCGGATGACCGCGGCCGAAGCCCACCGGTGGGGCTTGGTCAACCGGGTGGTGCCCGCCGCCGGCCTGCTCGCCGAAGCCGACGGGCTCGCGCGCCGGATCTGCGCGGCCGCACCGCTCGCGGTCACCGCCATCAAGGAGATCACCCGCCGAACCGCCGCCCTCGACGTCGAAGCCGGCCAGCGGCTGCTGCGCAGCGACGCGCTCCCGCACTACCGGGCGGTGCTCACCTCCGCGGACGCCGAAGAAGGCCCCCGCGCCTTCGCCGAACGCCGACCACCCCGGTGGACCGGCCGCTGACCCGAGCGCGGCGCGGCCTCGGTGACCTTGAGCTGCTCACCGGGGAGCACGGCGCCACCGAACGGCTCGGGTTGGCGATCATCGGCACCGTCCGACGTCTCGAACTCCGCACGGCATGCGTTGCTGGGGCAGCAACGAGGGTTGCCGCTGTCGCCCCGGGCGGCGAGGATCGTGGCATGAGCGGTGAGAACGCGTCGGCGGTGCACCGGGCGATGGCGATCCTGCAGGCGCTGGGCGAACCGGCATCCGGCGAGGCGGGCGGGCTCGGTGTCGTCGAGATCGCCCGTCGCGTCGGCAAGGAGAAGTCCCAGGTGTCCCGGGCGCTGCGCGCGCTGGAGGAGACGGGGATGGTCGACCGGGATCCGGAGACGCTCGGCTACCGGCTCGGGTGGCGGGTGTTCACGATGGCCGACCAGGCCGGGCACCAGCGGCTGCTCGCCGAGGCACCCCCGGTGCTGCGGCGGCTGCGGACCACGACGAACGAACGCGTCTACCTGACGGTGCCGTCCGGGGAGGCGGCGCTCACCGTGCTGTCCGAGACACCGGCGCGCACCGTGCAGACCACCAACTGGGTGGGGCAGCGCAGCTCGCTGCACCGCAGCGCCACCGGCCGGGCGCTGCTGCTGGACCACCGGGACGACGAGCTCGAAGCCATGTTCGCCGACGCCCCCTTCGACACCGGCGGACCGCGAGCACCGCGTGACGTCGCCGGAGTGATCTCCCGGCTGCACGAGGCGCGCGAGCGCGGCTACGCGGTCTCCCGCGACGAGTTCGAGGAGGGCCTGGTCGCGGCCGCCGCACCGGTCCGCGACTTCCGCGGGCGGATCGTCGCCGCGGTGAACGTGTCCGCACCGACCTTCCGCCTCGCCCGGAACCTGGACCGCGCCGGACGGCTGGTGCGCGACGCCGCCGACCGGATCTCGCGGGCCGTGTCCGGAGCGCCACCGGGCGACCGGGACTGATCGGCGGCCGGGTCCCGGCACGTCCGGCACCCCGACACGTCCGACAGATCGACACATCCGACAGCGGAGCCCACCGCTCCGCCGATGCGGCACGTCCCGAAGCGGCGCGCCGCCCGAACGGGAGCGAATTCGGGTGCCACTGCGCCGAAAACCCGTCCTGCCCGACACGATCGCGCGGCACCGCAGCGCGTTCGCCCTGTCCGCGGAGCACGGGGTCACCGACTTCTACCAAGGCGTGGTGCCCGCGCTGGTGCCGCTGCTGGTCGCGGAGCGCGGCTACGACTACGCCCACGCAGGCGGCGTGGTGCTCGCCGCGACGCTGGTGTCCTCGTTGGCCCAGCCGCTGTTCGGGGTCCTGGCGGATCGCGGACCGGCGCTGGGCCGGGTCCGGGCGGTGGGCTTGCTGCTCGCCGCGGCCGGGGTCGGAGCGGTCGGTTCGACCGCCTCGTACGCGGCGACCTGCGCCGCGCTGGTGCTCTCGGGGATCGGCGTCGCCGCCTACCACCCGGAGGCGGCGAAGGCCGTGCACCGCACCGGAACCGGCGATCGGGGCATGGGGTGGTTCACCTTCGGCGGTCTGGCCGGCTACGCGGCGGGCCCGGTCGCGGCCGGGGCGGTGCTGCTGCCGTTCGGGCTGGCGGCCACGCCGCTGCTGGCGGTGCCCGCGGTCGCCGCGGTCATCGTCGGCCGCTTCCGCGGCCGTTCCCCCGAACCGGGCGGCGAACCGGACGGCGAGTCCGGGGCGCAGGTGGCCGGCCTCAACAGGTGGCGGGAGTTCGGCTGGTTGACGCTGATCATCGTGCTGCGGTCGGTGCTGTTCTACGGGGTGAGCACCTTCCTGGTGCTGTCCGTCGCGGACCGCCTCGGCGCGACGCCGAGCACCGCCTCGCTGGCCCTGGTCCTGTTCTCCGCGGCCGGGGCGGTGTCCACCTTGGCCGGCGGCGGACTGGTCGAGCGGTTCGGGCGGCTCACCGTGCTCCGGGTGAGCCACGTGACCGGCCTGCTGCTGCTCGGCTGCCTGATCACCGCGCCCGCGGTGCCGATCGCGCTGGTGGCCGCGGCCGCGCTCGGGGCGGCGGTGAACCTGCCGCTGCCGGTGCACACCACCCTCGGGCAGCACTACCTGCCGCGGAACCTGGGGGTGGCCGGGGCCGTCACCCTCGGCATCTCGGTCAGCAGCGGCGGGGCGGCGGTGCCCGCGCTGGGCGCGTTCGCCAACGTCCACGGCACCACCGCGGCGCTGGCCGTGCTGCTGCCGCTGCCCGCCCTCGCGACCGCGTTGACCGCGTTCCTCCGCGACCCCGCCGAGCAGGCCGATCAGTGAGGGGCCGCGGTGGGCTCGGACCGCATCCGCCTCCTCGACGGCACCGTCCTATCAGGACTTCATGAGCTCGGCCGGCCCGCACCGCACGGGGGCAACCAGGACGGTGCCGGGCCGGGTGCGCGGAGGCCGCACCCCAGCCCTGTGTTCAGCTCGCGGCGGGGACGTCGGCCGCGGTGATGCCCAGGTCGGACAGCAGGGTGCGGAGCTGTTCGGTGCCCGCCGCGTCCAGCGGTTGCAGCGGCAGCCCCGGCAGCCGCGGCACCCCGGTGTCCACGCCGAGCTCGGCGAACCCGGACTTGACCGCGGTGGGCAGCCCGCGGGCGAGGATGAACTCCAGCAGCGGCAACAACTTCCCAGAGATCTGCCGCGCCCGGCCGAGCTCCCCGTCGGCGACCGCCGGTGCAGGTCCAGGACCTGCCGCGGACACAGCGCGGGCGCCGCCGTGCACCAGCCGGTCGCCCCGGCCGCCAGCGCGAGGAACGCGACCGGGTCGGAACCGTTGAAGAACGCACCTCCCTGCCGCCGAGCTGGGCGATGCGCTGCATGCGGGTGATGTCGCTGGACTCCTTGATGGCGACGACGTTCGGGATCGACTCGACCAGGTCGACGAGGAATTCCGGAGGAAGGTCGATGCCGCTGGTCGCCGGGTTGTTGTAGACCATGATCGGCAGGTCGGTGCTGGCGCCGACCGCGGCGACGTGCGCGCGGACCTCGTCAGGCGCGAGCTCCCAGTAGGACATCGGCAGCACCATCACCATGTCGGCGCCGAGCCGCGCCGCGGTGCGGGCCCGCCCGGTGGTGGCGGCCGTGGTGAGCGCGGAGACCCCCACGACGGCCGGGACGCGCCCGCCCGTGGCGTCGATGCTGGTGGCGGCGACGTCGGCCCATTCGGCGTCGATGAGGTCTGACCAGGCCGTGGTGGAGATCAGCCGCGCCGACGCGCGCGGACGGGGCGCGGCACACCCCGCCGGACAGCTCGCCCTACACCGGACTGGCCACGCGGATGGCGGGCAAGCAGATGCTGCCGTTCGTGCTGCACCCGACGGCGACCTCCGCGCAGTGCACCTTCCGCGAGCACGACGGCGACGAGTTCGTGCTGGTGCTGCGCGGCCGGGTCGAGCTCCGCTTCCCGGACCGCACCGAGGTGCTCGGCACCGGCGACTCGGCGTACTTCCGGGGCGGCCAGCCGCACCACTTCCGCTCGGTCGACGAGGGACCGGCCGAACTCCTCGCCGTCATCGCCGGAACCCCCGGTTAGGTGGCACGCCGTCCGCTCAGATCGCGACCGAGCGGATTTCCCCGCGGCGAGGCGGGAGCATAACTCGTCCACAACGGACTGAGGAGTAGCGGGTCGTCGCGGCCACGACCTCCGACGGCGCGGCGCGAGCAGTGCGCGCCCGCGCGCTTCCCGCACGGGCGGCCCGTCCAGCGCGGTGAGGCGGCCCGGGCTCCCGCGCAGGTGCCGCGCGGAAGCCCGGGCCGGGTCAGCGACCGCGCCCCGGCCGCCGCGGATCCGCCGCGACAGGACGGCGCGGGCGGGCCCGGCGCGGTGGCACGCACCACCGCGCGCGGGCC
>NZ_JAIUJZ010000029.1:0-91604 GCF_020176775.1 Saccharopolyspora sp. 6M | reverse complement strand
CCTCCTGTTCCGCCGGGCGTCGCGCTCGATTCCGGCTGCGTGGGGGGGGGCGCCCGGGGGGCCCCCCCCCCCCCCCCGCGCACCCCCCCCCCCCCCCCCGCGCGGGGGGCCCGCGCCACCCGGCGGAGATGCGGTGGACGGGCCACCGCGCGGTTCCTCGCCGGGTGGCCGCCGTTCGCTCATCGAGCGTGGTTGAGCTGGATGTGTTTGGTCCGCGAGAAGTCTTGGAGCGCGTACACCGACAGGTCCCGCCCGTAGCCGGATCCCTTGAACCCGCCCCACGGGACCTCGCTGGCGAGCACGAGGTGGCTGTTGACCCACACCGTGCCGAAGTCCAGGCGGCGCGGAACGTCGAGGGAACGCGCGGCGTTCGTCGTCCACACCGAGGCCGCCAGCCCGTACACGACATCGTTCGCCCTGGTCACGGCCTCCTCCTCGTCCTGGAAGGTCTCGACCGTGATCACCGGCCCGAAGATCTCCTCCCGCGAGGCCTCGGTCCCCTGCTCGACGTCGACGAGGACGGTCGGTGCCAGGAAGAAACCGGGGCCGGGCAGCGCGCGGCCGCCCACGACGGCGCGGGCGCCTTCGCCCTCGGCGCGCTCGACGAACCCCCGCACGCGGTCCAGCTGGGCCTGCGAGATCAGCGGACCGACCTCGATGTCGTCCCCGGCGCCGGGTTCGCCGACTGCGATGGCGCCCACCTGCTCGGCGAGCAGCTCGACGAACCGGTCCGCGACGCTCTCGTGCACGAGCACGCGGGTGCCCGCGCCGCATTCCTGCCCGGAGTTCCAGTACCCGGCGGTGCGCAGCGCTTCGGCGGCGGCTTCGAGATCGGCGTCCTCGAAGATCACCACGGGCGCCTTGCCGCCGAGTTCCAGGTGCACCCGCTTGACGGAGTCGGCCGCGGCCGCCGCGCCGGCCCGGCCGCTGCCGACGCTGCCGGTGACGGCGACGAGGTCGATCTGCGGGTGCTCGGCCAGCGCCGCGCCGACCACGGGACCGATCCCCAGTACGACGTTGAACACCCCGGCGGGCAGCAGGTCGCGCACCACGTCGGCGAGCAGCAGCAGCGTCAGCGGCGTCTGCTCGGCGGGCTTGACGATCACGGTGTCGCCGACGGCGAGGATCGGCGCGATCTTCCACGCGGCCATCAGCAGCGGGTAGTTCCACGGCCCGATCACGCCGACGACGCCGACCGGTTCGCGCAGCAGGATCGAGGTGTGGTCGCGCACGTACTCGGCGGCCCCGGCCTCGGTGAAGGCGCGGCCCGCGCCCGCGGCGAACCGGAAGACGTCGACGGTGCCCTGGACGTCGTCGGCGGCGACGGTGCGGGGTTTGCCGGTGTCGAGGGATTCCAGCCGGGCGAACTCGTCCGCGCGCGCCTCGACGCGGCTCGCGATCTCCAGCAGGAGGTCGGCGCGTTCGCGCGGGGTGGTCCGGCCCCAGTCGGCGAAAGCGGCGCGTGCGGCGGCGGCCGCCCGGTCCACGTCGGCGCGGGTGCCGCTGGGCACTTCGGCGACGGTCCCGCCGGTGGACGGATCGATCAGGGCGATCGTCTCGGCGGCGGTGGTGTGGAAGGCGCCGTCGATGAAGTGCCCGAGGGGCGGGAACGAGTCGCGGGCGGGGGTGTCCTCGCCCGCGCGGCGCACCACGGCGGCGTCGTTGTCGTGGGTGCTGGTCCGGGACATGGGAAATCCTTTCGTCTCGGCGTGATCCGTCGATAACCTAGGATGTGATCACAGATCACATACTCCCTTCCGGGAACGGCTTCGCGCAAGGAGGCAGCGTGGAACGCGACGGATCCGAGCGCGCCAAGGGCACCGCCGCATCGTTGGCCGCATCAGCCCTCTTCGGCGGAATCTTCCTCACCTCGGGGCTGGTCGACGCATCGGCCGAGGCGGTGTTCGGCTGGCGCGTCATCCTGACCGCCGCGTTCTACCTCGCGCTGCTCGGCACCCGCCGCGGCCGGGCGCACGCGGCGGCGTTCCGGACCGCGCTCCGCGCCCGGTGGTGGCGCCCGCTCGCGTTCGTGGCGCTCTCCGCCCTCATCGGGCTCCAGCTGTGGCTGTTCGCGTGGGCGCCGGTGCACGAGCACGCGCTCGACGCCTCGCTCGGCTTCCTGCTGCTGCCGATCGTGCTGGTGATCGTCGGCCGGCTGGTCTTCGGAGCCGCTGTGAGCCAGGTGCAGTGGATCGCGGTGGGGATCGCCGCCGCCGCGGTGGCGATCCGGATCGGCACCACGCTGGCGCTGTCCTGGGTGACGTTCGTGGTCGCGGTCGGGTACGCGGTGTACTTCACCGCCCGCAAGCGCGCGGGCCTGGACGGTCCGGCCGCGTTCGGCGGCGAGGTGCTGCTCGGCGCGCCGTTCGCGATCGCCCTCGTGTTCGCCGTCCCCGGGGCGAGCACGCCGGGCGGGCAGGCCGCGGTGCTCGCCGCCGGCCTCGCCGGAGCGGTCGCGATGAGCGCCTACCTGGCCGCGTCCGGCCTGCTGCCGATGCCGCTGTTCGGCCTGCTGAGCTACGTCGAGCCGGTGCTGCTGTTCGCCGCCGCGCTGCTGCTGGGCGAACGGCTGGACGCGGCGTCGATCGGCGTCTACGGGCTGCTGGCGGTGGCGCTGGCGCTCCTGGCCGCCGACGGCTTCCGGGGTCGCCGGGCGCGGCCGCGCCGGGCCGAGCTCCCGCGGGACGCGGTGGCCGTCAGCCGGAGCGCTGCGCGGCCAGCAGCGCCTCGATCCGACCGGTCGCGTCCCGCAGCGACTCGTCCGAAGCCGTGGCGGCGGCCTCGGCGTCGTGCCGCTCCGCGGCAGCGATGAGCCGTTCCTGGTACAGCCACAGCGAATCGTCCGCTGCCGTCTCGACCGTACCCTGCGCACCGACGATCTTGTACGGGCGGCACTGCCGCCACAGGTTGCGGATCAGCTGCACCAGCACCGGGTTCCCGGAGGCCGCGTACAGCGTCTCCAGGACGGCCTCATCGTGGTCGAGGCTCTCGACGACGCGCCGTTCGCGGAGGCTGACGAGCATCCGCTCGTACTCGGCGCGCATCGTGGCGAGCCCGGCCGCGTCGATGCGCTCGGCTCCGGCGCGCGCGGCGGCCACCTCCAGCACCCGCCGCGCCTCGTACACGTGGATGAGCTCTTCGAGCGAGAGCCCGCGGACGACGGCGCCCTTGTGCGGTTCGCGCTCGACCAGCCCGGCCTCCTCCAGCCGCCGGATCGCCTCCCGGACCGGCATGACGCTGGTGCCGACCTCCGCGGCGACGTCCCGGATCCGCAGCCGCGCGCCCGCGGCGAACTCGCCGTTCAAGATCGCGTCGTGCAGGAACTCGTAGACCTGGTCGGTCAGCAGGGTCGGCTCGATGCGTCGGGAGGTGGCCACGGATCACAGGTTAGTTGCGTCGATCGCGGGTCGCCGCAACCCGTACCTGCGGCTGCGCCCCGCCGCCGCGTCCACTCCGGGGCCGGTTGAGTTCATACCCCCGAAAGGGTTGATTTGATTTGTGATCACAGATTACATTCTCGGGTCAGTGGCGCCCATCACCGCTCCGGCCTGATCGCAGCGGGGCGCGCGCCCCACCCTGACCGCCCGGCCCAGCCCGGACGAGTTCATCCCAACGGAGGGAGGCGTCGTGGACGACCCGTGGCCATGCCCGGTGCGCACCGCCCCGCACCGCGGGAAGCGCCCGCACGACCGCCGCTCGACGGCACCCACCTCGCGGACCACGAATGGAGTGACAGATGAAGGACGCGATCGTCATCGGAGCCGGCCTTGCCGGCCTGTCGGCGGCCTGGCGGCTCCGGCACTGGGACGCGCTGCTCCTCGAAGCCGACGAGCGCGTGGGCGGCCGGATCCGCTCGGAACGCCGCGGGCGCTACTGGTTGAACTGGGGCGGGCACGTCTTCGCCGGCGCCGACTCCTCCACCGACGCGCTGCTCAACGAGATCGGCGTCGCCGCGATGGCCGTCCCCGGCTCGCTGCAGGCGCTGGCGATGAACGGGAAGTTCCTCAAGAAGGGCCACATCGCGACCTACCCGTTCCGGATCCCGATGCCCACCGCGGCGCGGATCGGCACCGTGCGCGCCGGGCTCAAGGTCGTCGCCGAAGTCGCCCGCTACACCGGCGTGGTGCGCAAGCGCCCCGGCGAATCCGGTGCCGCGCGGCAGCAGCGCATCTACGACTTCGCCAACGACCGCTCGTTCCAGGACTTCGTCGGGAACCTGCCCGAGGACGCGGCGGCGCTGTTCCGGACGACCGTCACCCGCTCGGCCGGGGACATGGACCAGATCTCGGCCGGGGCGGGCATCGGCTACTTCAGCCTGGTGCTCGGCTTCGGGCAGGGCCTCAGCCGCGGCATCGTCGGCGGCCCTTCCACCCTCACCGAAACGATCTCGGCCGCGCTCGGCGACCGCGTCCGGCTCGGCGCCGCCGTCCAGGAGATCGTGCGCAAACCCGGCTCCGTGGTGGTGCGCTACCGCCAGGACGGCGTGGACCACGAGGTCGAGGCCCGGACCGTCGTGCTCGCCACCACCGCCGACGTCTCGCACCGCATCGGGGTGGACCTGCCCGCCGAACTCCGCGACGCGCTGGGCCGCATCGAGTACGGGCCGCACGTCAGCTCCGCCTTCCTCACCGACGAGACCTCCGCGCGCCCCTGGGACGACATCTACGCGATCGCCGCCCCGAAGCGCTCGTTCGCGATCGCGCTGAACCAGGCGAACCTGGTGCGCGGCACCGAATCCGCGCGGCAGCCCGGCGGCAGTTTCATGACCTTCTCCCCCGCCTCGCTCGGCCGGGCACTGCTGGACAAGTCCGACGACGAGGTGGTGGGCACCCACCTGGCCGACCTCGACCAGATCCTCGGGCACGGCTTCGCGGACACCGTCGTCGAAGCGGAAGCGGAGCGCTGGGCGGTCGCCTCCCCGTACTCGTTCCCCGGCCGCGCCAAGCTCCAGTCCACGCTCACCCGCGGCGCCGACCGCGTGTTCCTCGCCGGCGACTACCTCGGAACGCTCTACACCGAGAGCGCCATCACCTCCGGTTTCTCGGCCGCGCAGGAGGCAGCGAGCCTCCTCGCCACCGAACGGCGACCCCACCGGGCCGCACCCGCGCCCGCTGTCGTCTGACCCGCCACACCGTCGCAGCAGAGAAGGAGAAACACCCGTGACGAACAACCTCAACGGCGTCCTCACCGCTCTGGTCACACCGTTCGACCAGGACGAGGCGATCGACCTGCCCGTGCTGAAGAAGGTCGTCGACCGCTCCGTCGAGTCCGGTGTGGACGGTGTCGTCGCCGCCGGCTCCACCGCCGAGGTCGGCGCGCTGAGCCCGGACGAGCGGCTCCGCCTCGTCGACACCGTCGTCGAGCACACCGCGGGCCGGGTCCCGGTCGTGGCGCAGACCGGCGCCACCAGCACCGCCGAAGCCATCCGGCTCTCCCGCGCCGCCGAGCGCAGCGGCGCCGACGTGCTCATGCTCGTCACCCCGTTCTACGAGCCGATCACGCTCGACGAGACCGTCGCGTACCTCGAAGACGTCGCAGCCTCGGTCGAACTGCCGATCATGCTCTACAACATCCCCGCCGCGACCGGTGTCAACCTCGACCCGGAGACCGTGCGCGGGCTCGCCGAGAGCACCGGCAACATCCGGTACATCAAGGACTCCAGCGCCAACTGGGAGCAGGCGCTGCAGCTGATCCACCACCACCGCGACGTCATCGGCACCTTCATCGGCTGGGACGTCTACATCTACAGCGCGCTCGTCGAAGGCGCCGCGGGCGTCATGGCCGGTGCGGCCAACGTCGTCCCGGAGGAGATCGTGGCGGTCAGCCGGAGCATCGCCGAGGGCGACCTGTCCGGTGCGCTCGCGCGGTGGAAGGCGCTGTACCCGGTCATCGACTCGCTCATCTCCGCGCCGTTCATCCCCGCGGTGAAGGCCGGGGTCGCGCTGCGCGGGCTCGACGTCGGCTCGCCGCGGCGCCCCACCTCGCCGCTCGACGAGGTGAGCACGGCCCGCGTGGAGGAAGCGCTGGCCGCGATCCGGGAGGAGGCGCGGTGATATGGACCTGTCCTCCCTCGCGGAACGCCTCTCGGCGGTAGCCGACGCCATCTGGACGCCGATGGCCTACTTCGCCATCGCACTGGGCGTGCTGTTCACGATCGCGACCAAGGCGGTGCAGTTCCGCCGCGTCCCGGACATGCTCCGGCAGCTGCGGGACACGCCGGGCGAGTCCGGCGGGCTGTCCTCGTTCCAGGCGCTGGTGCTCGCACTCGGCAGCCGCGTCGGCGTGGGCAGCATCGCCGGGGTCGCGACCGCGATCGGCGGCGGTGGCCCGGGCGCGCTGCTGTGGATGGGCCTCACCGGGCTCGTCGGCTGCACCGTCGGCTACGCCGAAGCGGCCCTGTCCCAGGTGTTCAAGCGCCAGGTGCAGGACGAGGACCGGCAGAAGGCGAACGAGGACATCGGAGGCATGCCGTACTACATCAAGCACGGCCTGCGGATCCCGTTCCTCGGCGGGCTCGTCGCGGTCCTCGGCCTCGTCGGGTACGGGTTCGTCTTCCCCGGGTTCCAGGTGAGCACCATCGCCTCCAGCGCGAAGCTCGCGTTCGGGCTGCCGTCGTGGATCCCGGCGCTGATCATCACCGCGCTGATCGCGGCGATCATCTTCGGCGGCACCACCCGCATCGTGAAGGTGACGCAGCTGCTCGTGCCGGTGCTGGCGGTCGGCTACCTGGTGCTGGCCCTCGCGGTGATCGGCACGAACATCGAGAACGTGCCCGCGGCGGTGTCGCTCATCGTGCGTTCCGCGTTCGGGCAGGAACCGATGCTGGCCGGGATCACCGGTGCGGCCGTGGCGTGGGGCGTGCGGCGGGCCGTGTTCGCCTCGGCGAACGGGCTCGGCGAGGCGACCTTCGCGGCCGCCGCGGCGCGCACCTCGCACCCCGGCAAGCAGGGTCTGGTGCAGAGCTTCAGCATCTACATCGACGTGCTGCTGATCTGCATGGCGACCGGGCTGATGATGGTGGTGTCCGGGAAGTACAACGTCTCGGACCACTCCGGCGGGTTCTTCATCGAGAACGTGCCGGGCCTCGACGCCGGGCCGAACTGGGTGCAGGCGGCCATCGACACGCTCGTTCCCGGGTGGGGCGCTGGATTCGTCGCCGTGGCGGTGCTGTTGTTCGGATTCACCTGCCTGCTGCTGTACTTCTACGTCGCGAACTCGAACCTGCTCTTCCTGCTGGACGGGCGGAAGGGTCCGGGGTGGACGATGGTGCTGCGGCTGGGCACGGTCGCGGTGGTGTTCGCCGGTTCGGTGCTCGACGCGGACCTGGTGTGGGCCGCGGGCGACATCGGGCTCGGGCTGATCGCGTGGGTCAACCTGGCGTGCCTGGTGCTGCTGTACCCGGTCGTGCACAAGATCTGCCGCGACTACGACCGGCAGCGCAAGCTCGGCGTCGACCCGGTCTTCGACCCGGTGGCGCTGAACATCAAGGGTGCGGACTTCTGGCACCCGGAACGGGCACCGGCCCCGACCGGGGCGTCCGCGCCGGTTCCGGGAGGGGCGGAACGGCCCGGCCCGGGCTGATCACGCCCGGCGCCGGTTCCGCCGCCTCCCCGGCGATCCGGCGTCGACCGCACCCGGTGGTGGAGCGCCGCGATCCGGTGCGCCACCACCGGCGTGCGGGGACCGCACCGGCCACGAGCGGACGTGCGGTGGCATCCGAGCTCGATCCGCGGTTCCCCGGAGCACGTGGCCGGAGCACCGGGACGACGCGCGCCGGATCACCGGCCTGCGGGTCGGCGTCGAGGTCAGCACCCGCCGCGGCGCCGCGGCCCGGGAGCAGCGCGGCGCTCAGCCGAGGAGGCGCCGGATCTCGCGGACCACCACGTCCGGTTCCGCGATCGGCACCTGGTGACCGGAGAGCTCCGCCACCACGTGCCTGCCCGCCGGGGACTGCGCGGCCCGGTGCGCGTGGCTCGCGTTCGCGTCGGCCCGCACCGTCGCGTTCATGCCGCCGCCGGTGCGGCCCCCGGAGATCACCACGACCGGGAGGTCGCCGAGGTCCGGCGGTGCGGCGCGGAAGGCGAGCAGCTCGTCGAGGAAGGTGCGCGACTGCTCGGCCTGGGTGCGAACCAGCCGCGGGGTGAACCCCTCGCGCGTCAGATCGCGGCGCGCGTCCGCGGGCAGCGGCCGCACCATCGGCCGGCACAGCGGTCCGAGCAGGCGAGCACGGGCCAGCATCAGGTTGATCCGGACCACCCACTTCTCGGCGGTGCGGAACGCGGGCGTGAACAGCGTCCGCGACGCCTCGTCGCTCGGGTCCACGAGGACGAGCCCCGCGACCCGCTCCGGCCGGTCGGCGGCGGCGAGGCGGATGAGCGGTCCGCCCGCGCTGTGCCCGACGAGCACGAACGGCCCGGGCCCGAGCGCGTCGAGCACCGAGCCGAGGTCGTCAGCCATCCGCCGCAGCGTGCGGGAGACCGGATCGGGTTCGCTGGCGCCCAGCCCGCTGCGGTCGTAGACGACGGCCCGGGCGAACTCGGCGACGGCCGGTTGCACCAGCGCCCACGTGCTACCGGTCCCTGCCGCCCCCGCCTCGAAGACCACGGTCGGCGCACCGGGTGGCCCTTCCAGCTCTCGTCCGTGCAAGGTGCGGCCGTCCGACGTCCTGAACCGGCGCACCGCGCCCTGCACGTGCTCCGCGCGATCTCCCATGATGGAGCAAGGCTTACCACACCGAAGCGGCCGGGAAGCGCGCCGCGCAACACCTCGCCGAGGGAGGCGCGCACGGTGTTCGGCACCGGGCGGCGCGCAGAGGAACTCGCCAAGGCCGTCGCGGGCCGGCGGGACCGCTCAGCGGTCGTCCGCCGCGCCGGGGGTGAACGGGGCGCGCAGGAGCTCGCCGTCCCGCTCCGCGCTCCGGCGCTGGGTTTCCGGGACCTCGGCTTCCGGGCCCGGCGCGAGGAACGCGACCGGGGCGACCGGCGCGCGCGGGGCGACCACGCGAGGGGCCGGGGCCGTGCGGGTCGGGTGATCGGTTGCGGAGAGGTTCATCGGTCGATCCTTTCGAAGTGGGATGTCCGCCGTGCGGCGGAGTTCCGGGTCAGCCCGTGACGAGCACCCGGCCGCCGCCGACGACGGCGAGCTGGCGGTGGGCGCTGGCCACGGCCTCGGCTTCGGTGCCGATGACCCGTGCGGTGTGCTGGCCCTCGGCATCGGTGATCTGCCAGGCGTCCTCGGCCAAGGTCAGCGCGACGTACCGGATCCGGCGCATCAGGCCGGGACCTCGGCGGGACGGCGCCCGGACGTTCGCCTCGGCACCACCTCGCCACCGGCCGGGAAAGCCTCCACCCCGGCGGCGCGCAACGCGGTCCGCACGGCAGGTGCCGCACCGGTGATGCGCAGCCGCAGTCCTCTGTGGACCGCGTAGGCGTCGGCGGCGGCGAGGAGGTCCACCCCCGCCGGGTCGATCTCCCCGGCCGCCGCGAGGTCCACGACGGTCTGCGGTGGCGCGGTCAGCAGGTGGGGCCAGAGCCGCTCGGCCAGCGTCGCCACCTCGGCTCCGGCGAGGTCACCGCGCACGGTGAACGGGACGGGTTTGTTCGTGATCAAGTGGGGTGTGATGGCCCGCATGGGATCTCCAGCACGAGTAGTCGGATGGGCGCGGCACGGCGCGGACGCGAGGCGTCGCAGCTGCGGGCCGCAGGGAGGAACGTGGGCCGGGAACGCACCGCGCTGAGCGGGATTCGACTCGACCGGCAGGTGGAACACCGGTGCGCGACGAGCGACGGGAGGAGGGTCGCGCCCTGAGTGGGCGGCGTCCTCGCCGTGGTGGGGTCGTCGCTGCTCCCGGTCCGTCCGGCACGCCTCGGCCGCGGGGCGGCGGGCAGGTGCGGGACGGGAAGGTACCGCGGTCTCCGGCTCGCGCGGATCGCACGAGCCGGAGAGCGGCTCAGCGCGAAATCAGACCGCGCGGACGAGCTCGGCCTGCGGGCCCTTGGGACCCTGGGTGACGTCGTACGAGACGGCCTGGTTCTCCTCGAGGCTGCGGAAGCCCGCGCCGTCGATGGCCGAGTAGTGCACGAACACGTCCGGACCGCCCGCGTCGGGGGCGATGAAGCCGAAGCCCTTTTCCGCGTTGAACCACTTCACGGTTCCCTGAGCCATGTGCATCTCCATTCGAAAGCTGGGAAGTATCACGGACCACACGTGCGTGGAGGCCCGGGCCGGGTGATCTCAGACGGCGGCTTCACTCCAGCTAACCAAAGACAGCAGCTCGCCCGCATCCACAATCCTGCGAGCGTGCGCGAACACGAACCCAGAAACAACGACCACCACAGAGGTTACACGTCGCGGACGACCTTGGCCACCGAGCCGACCTCCGGCGCGCCGAACCCGCCCGCGCCCACCCCGGACACCCGCGCGGACCGGGCACCGGAGGAGCACTCAAGTCCGATGTGGACGGACGTCGGACCGGCGACCGGATCCGGCCCCCGCCGTCCGGGCCGCGGGCGAGTTCCCAGCGTTCTCACAGGAAGTTTCCCAGGAGTTCACGGGATGTTCGGCTACGTTCCCGATCATGTTCTTCCGCAGGCGAGGTGGGTCGCCTCCGTCGAGGCACCGTTCTCGCACCGACCCCGACGAAGCCCACGTGGCACCCGTTCCCGACACCCGCGAGGTGGGGAGCCGGTTCCGCGCTCCGGGCAAGCTGCACGCGTTCAACCGCTACGAGCTCAAATACCTGGTCCCGGCGACGCAGATCGCCGAAGTCCGGGCCGAGCTCGCCGCCCGCATGGAGGTGGACCACCACTCCGGTCCGGGCGGCTACGACGTGTGGAGCCTGTACTACGACACCCGGCGGCTGCGCTTCTACTACGAGAAGATCGAGGGCCTGAAGTTCCGCCGGAAGCTCCGGATCCGCCGCTACGGTGAGCCCGCCGAGCACGCGCCCGTCTCGGTGGAGATCAAGCAACGGGTGAACCGGGTGACGCAGAAGCGCCGGGTGCTGCTGCCGTACGACGTGGCCCGCCGGCTGTGCGACCAGCGGGAACGCATCGAGCACCCGGGCGCCGACCAGGTCTTCGTCGACGAGGTCCTCGACCTGATCGTCCGGCTGGACCTGCGCCCGGTCGCGATGACCGGGTACCGGCGCGAGGCCTACGTGGGCGTCGACGCCGACCTCGGGCTGCGCGTGACGATGGACCACCGGATCCGCGGCCGCGACCGCGACTTCGACCTGAACGCGGAGACCGAGAACCGCTACATCCTCAGCCCGCACTACGCGGTGCTGGAGGTCAAGGCCAACGAGCGCGCGCCGTACTGGATCACCGACCTCGCCGCCCGCCACGGCCTGCAGATCCAGCGGATCTCCAAGTACTGCCAGTCCGTGGAGGCGCACGGCCTGGCCCCGCGCTCGATCTTCCACCTTCCCGAAGAGGACGTCGTCGCCGAGTCGCGGCCGGACGTCCCGCAGAGAGAACGCGAGCTCCTCCCATGAACCTCGACTTCGGATTCACCGACCTGTCCGGCACGTTCAGCGTCCTGGACGTGGCCATCGCGCTGCTGCTGTCGTTCGCGTGCAGCCTCGTGGTCGCCTGGACCTACCGGTCCACCCACCGCAACATCTCCTACAGCCAGAGCTACGTGCACACGCTGATCGTGCTCGGCATGATCATCTCGTTGATCATGCTGGTGGTCGGGTCCAACATCGCCCGGGCGTTCGCGCTGGTCGGCGCCCTGTCGGTGGTGCGGTTCCGCAACGCCATCAAGGAGACCCGCGACGTCGGGTTCATCTTCCTCGTCATGGGCATCGGCATGGCCTGCGGGACGCGCTTCTACACGCTCGCGATCATCGCCACGGTGCTGGTCTGCGCGGTGGTCCTGCTCATGCACCGGCTCAACTGGTTCGCGCTGGACGTGCAGCGCCAGGTCGTCAAGGTGCAGGTCCCGGCCGACGGCGACGACCGCGGCCCGGCGATCGACGACGTGCTCATCCGGTTCACCGACGAGTACGAGCTGATCAGCACCGAGACGGTGCGCGGCGGCGCGCTGCTGGAGATGGCCTACACCGCGCGGTTGAAGAAGAACGTCAAGCCGGGCGCCGTGATCGAGGCCCTGCGCGAGGTCACCTCCGGGCAGAAGGCGACCGTCCTGACCGGGTACGACCAGACGGACATGTGAGATGACCAGCCCACAGGATCCCGAGGCGCCGAAGCGCCGGTGGCGGCACCGCGTCCCGGTGCGGCTGCGCCACCACTGGAAGGTCCCGGCGGGCCTGCTCGCGGTCGTCGCCGTGCTGCTGCTCGTCTTCGGGGACGCGAGGGTCCGGCCCCTGTTCGTCGCGGAACCGGTCGTGCAGGAGAGCATCACCCAGGACATCGCCGGGACCGGCGACCTGTTCGACGGCGGGGACCACCGCATCGAGGTCCGGTTCGACCAGGCCGAGTACGCCGACATGATGCGCACCTTCCGCGAGGAGGGCGAGAAGCAGTTCATCCGCGCCGACATCACCATCGACGGAACCGCGGTGGAGGACGTGGGGCTGCGGCTCAAGGGCAACTCGACCCTGATGAGCCTGCGCGGGCAGGACGGGAGGGGCCCCGGCGGCATGCCCGGTGGCGGCCCGGACGCGGCGGTCCCGAGAGGTGGCGGGCAAGACCCCGCCGCCGATGCGCCCGCGGACGACACCGGCACGGCCGTGGACGGGGCGGAACCTCCCGCCGATGGTGCGGAGACTCCCGCCGACGAGGCCGACGCTCCGGCCGACGGCGCGGAGCCTCCCGCCGACGCCGGGGACCGGCAGCAGAACCGCCGCGGCGGCCCGTCCATGGCATCGCTGTCCGAAGACGAGCCCGAGAAGCTGCCGTGGCTCATCAGCTTCGAGGAGTTCGCCGAAGGACGCGCCTACCAAGGCCACAGCGAGATCACGCTGCGCCCGGAGGCGGGCGGCACCGCGACCGCCCTCAACGAGGCCCTCGCCCTGGAGCTGACCGCGGCCGCCGGGGAGACGACGCAGCCGTACACGCTCACCACGGTCAGCGTCAACGGCGGCGCGGCGGTGCCGCGGTTGCTGCTCGACCCGCCCGACGCGGCGTGGGCCGAGCAGCACGGCGACGGCGTGCTCTACAAGGCGCGGGCCGGCGGGTCCTTCGAGTACCTGGGCGACGACCCCACCGACTACGAGGAGGCGTTCAAGCAGATCAACAGCGAGGGCGACTACGACCTGCAGCCGGTGCTGGACCTGCTGTCGTTCGTCGACGAGGCCGACGACGAGGAGTTCGCCGCGGAACTGGACGAGCACGTGGACACCGCCTCGTTCGCGCGGTACCTCGCGCTGCAGAACCTGATGTCCAACGGCGACGCCATGGACGGGCCCGGGAACAACTACTACCTCTGGTACGACACCGGGCAGGACCGCTTCACCGTGCTGTCCTGGGACCTGAACCTGTCGTTCAGCGGCATGGGGATGGGCCCGGGCGGAGGCGGTCCGGGCGAGGAACCCGGCGGCGGAGCAGGAGATCAAGGCGGTGTGCCCGGTCAACCCGGTGGCGGGATGCCCGGTGGCGGGATGCCCGGTGGCGGGATGCCCGGTGGCGGGATGCCCGGTGGTCCGGACGGCGAGCAGCCCGGCGGACGCCCGGGCGGTTCCGGCGGCGGACCTCGCGGCAGCGGCGCCCTCAAGGAGCGCTTCCTCGCCGACGAGCACTTCCGCGCCGCCTACGAGCAGGCCTACGCGGACCTGCACCGCGACCTGATCGCCGACGGCACCGCGATCGCGCTGCTCGACCGCGTCACCACCCGGGCCGAAGGCGCCGGGGACGAAGCGGCCCGCACCGCCCGCGACACCCTCGCCCAGCAGATCACCACCACCAGCCCCACCCCGCGCGAGGACGTCGGCATCGGCCCGCCGGGCAGGTGACCGCACCCCGGACTGGGAGGGCCGCACCCGTCCCGGTCCGGGGCTCACCTGCGGTGTGCACGGGGTGGAACCGGGTGCTCGCGCTGCGTGGCGCACCCGGTTCGAGATCACCCCGTCCCCCGGTGCGTAGCCTGTGCCGCGGTTTCGCGGTGATCGGCCGTTCGCCGTTCCGCGGACCGGTTCGGACGGCTCGCGCAGGTGCGCCCTCGAACGGTCGGGGGCCACCGGGCGGTGGCAGCAGGAGGAGTGTCGTGGGTTCATCCCGGTTGAAGCGTTCGCGGAACGCCGCGCTGGCGGCCACGGTCGTCGCCACCGCCGTCGGCCTGTCCTCGGTCCCGGCGACCGCGGAACCGGCGGGCAGCGCGACCGACGCGCAGAAGCAGCTCAAGGAGCTGGGGCGCCAGGCCGAGGAGCTCACCGAGGCCTACAAGAAGGCGCAGGACGACCACGCCGCGCGGCAGGACGAGCTGGGCCGGGCGAACGCCGAAGCGGAGCAGGCCGGGCGCACGACCGCCGACGCGCGCGCCGAGGAAGAGCGCTTCCGCGGCCAGGTCGACCAGTTCGTGCACGCCTCCTACCAGGGCGCCCGGATGAGCAAGCTGTCCGCGCTGCTGGTCAGCGAATCGCCGAACGAGTTCCTGGACCGCTCCTCCGCGCTGGACGTGCTCGCGCGGGACAACGACGACGCCGTCACCAAGCTCGCCGGGGCGACCGCCCAGGCCGAGCGGGGCGAGCGGGAAGCCAGGTCCGCGCACGAGCGGGCCGCTCGGGCCGAAGCCGACGCGGCGCGGCTGGAGGGCGAGATCGCGGGCAAGAAGGACGAGATGGACGCCCAGATCGCCAAGGTGAAGCAGCAGTACGAGAGCCTCACCGAGCAGGAGCAGGACTCGCTGTCCGGCGGCGGCAGCAAGGTGGGCTCGCTGATCGGCTCCGGCGCCGCGATCAAGGCGGTCAACGCCGCGCTGAGCAAGCAGGGCTCCCCGTACGTCTTCGGCGCGAAGGGCCCGAGCCAGTTCGACTGCTCCGGCCTCGTGCAGTGGTCGTTCAAGCAGGCCGGGGTGTCGCTGCCCAGCTCCACCCAGTCGCAGATCTCCGAGGGCGAGAAGGTCTCGCAGAGCGAGATGAAGCCCGGGGACGTGATCTTCTTCTACAGCTCCGGCAGCCACGACGGCATCTACCTCGGCAACGGCAAGATGGTGCACGCCCCGACCGAGGGGCAGACCGTGACCGTCGAAGAGGTCAAGTACATGGGAGAGATCAACTCGGTCCGCCGCTTCGCGGGGTGATCGCCGTTCCCCTGTTGCGTAGGGGACGGGTGGCGGAACCTCAGCGCTTTCCTCGCTGCGGGATCGTTTTCACAGGTGGCTCCGCCACATGCGAAAACGCTGTCCTCGCGAGGAAAGCGCTGAGAACCCGCTGCGGTGCCGGTTGATCAGGTGGCCGCTGCTCAGCGGCTTCGCCGCTGACAGGAGCCCGGCTTTCGGTCAGGTTGTGCCCAGGTGGCCGAAGGCCTTGTCCGTTGCCGCTCGTTCGGCGGTTCGGCGGACGGCTCGGGTGAGGACCGAGCCCGGTTCGACCGCGCTGGTGACCAGCGCGATCGACGCGGTGGGCGCGGGGTCGGCCAGCCGCAGCACCCGGGACCCGGCGGGCGGGTGCAGGGTGCGCAGCCAGGACTCGGGGACGATCGTCGCCCAGCGGCCGGTGCCGACGTGCGCGATCAAGGTCACCAGTGAATCGGACTCCAGGCGCGGCGCCACCGCCAGCTCGCGCGCGGAGATCGCCTCGTCGATGAGCTGGCGCCCGCGCATCCCCTCGTCCAGCAGGCACATCGGCAGTTCCAGCGCCTCCGGCCAGCTGATCGAGTCGGACTGGCCGGTGATCAGCTCACCGCTGGCCAGCAGCACGTGCCGTTCCTCGTAGAGCGGGGTGACCGCCAGGTCCGCCAGTTCCTGCTCCTTCGGGTGGATGATCCCGGCGTCCAGCTCGAACCGGCGGATCCGCTCCAGGATGTCCGCCGAGCGCATGTCCGTCGCCAACCGGACCCGCGCCAGCGGGTGCTCGGCGCAGAACGGGTCGGTGATCAGCGCGACGGTGCTCGCCGCGGCCGGGATCACGCCGAGCCGGAGCGTGCCGGTGAGGCCGGTCTGCAACGCCGCGGCCTCGTGCTTCAACGCGTCGTGCTCGGCCAGGACGCGCCGCGCCCACAGCACCAGCCGCTCCCCTTCCGGGGTGAGGCCCTCGTACTGGTGCCCGCGCCGCACCAGCGGCACCTTCAGCTCGTGCTCCAGCTTGCGGATCGCCTCGGACAGCGCCGGTTGGGACACGTAGCAGGCGTTGGCGGCGCGGGCGAAGTGCCCCTCCCGGGCGAGCACCACGAAGTACTCGAGCTGTCGGAACAACATGCCCCATTCGACCACGCCCAGTGCCCGGTCGGAGCGGCCTCTCCAGCCGATCGGCCGCACCGCGCGGGCGCCTCCCGCGGCGCGGCGCGGCGCCGCGCCGGTCCGGGACGACGTCAGGTCGCGTCCGGTGGCACGCCGGCAGGTGAAGACGATCACCGCGACCGGACCCGATCGGCGCCACCTGCGTCGATAACGACCGCCTATCGACCGTTCGGCAACTCCGCTTGGACCGGCGGTGCGTTCCGGCGAACCCTGGTCCCCGACACGCGGCGCCGCCCGCGCCACCGACCAGGAGCAGCCGAGGACGATGCCGGAGCACGACGACGCGACCGACGTCCCCTGGGCCCGCGCCCGCGCCCTCGCGCGCGACGCCGGTCGTCCGCTGCCGCGGCAGCACCGCGAACTCCACGACGCGCTGGGCCACGCCCTCGCCGAACCGCTGACCGCGTTGACCGACCTGCCGCCGTTCGACAGCTCCGCGATGGACGGGTGGGCCGTGGCCGGTCCCGGGCCGTGGCGGCTGCGCGCCGGGCAGGCGCTCGCCGGTACCGAACCCGAGCCGCTGGCCGACGGGGTCGCGGTCGGCATCGCCACCGGCGCGCAGCTGCCGCCCGGGCGGGCCGCGGTGCTGCGCCGCGAGCACGGCCGCGTCGAGAGCGCCACCGGCCTGCTCGTCGACCGGACCGCGACGCTGCCCGAGCCGGGGCGCGACGTCCGCAAGCGCGGGCAGGAATGCCAGGTCGGCGAACCGCTGCTGCCCGCGGGCACCACCGTGACGCCCGCGGTGCTGGGGCTGGCCGCGGCCGCCGGGTACGACCGGCTCGTCGTGCACCGCGCGCCGACAGTGGAACTGCTGGTCCTCGGCGATGAACTGCTCGACTCCGGGGCGCCCCGCGGCGGCCGGGTGCGGGACGCGCTGAGCCCCATGCTCGCGCCCTGGCTGCGCTGCGGCGCCGAGCTGATCGGGCGGCGCCGCATCCCGGACGCCGCCGAGCCGCTGCACGAGGCGCTGCGCGACTCGACCGCGGACGTCGTGATCACCACCGGCAGCACCGCCGCCGGCCCCGTCGACTTCCTGCACGCCACGCTCGCCGAGCTCGGCGCCCGGCTGCTGGTGGATTCCGTGGCCGTGCGTCCCGGGCACCCCATGCTGCTGGCCGAACTCCCCCGCGCCGCCGACGGCCGGGTCCGGCACCTCGTCGGCCTGCCCGGGAACCCGCTGGCCGCCGTCGCCGGGACCGTCACGCTGGCCGCGCCGCTGCTCGACGCCCTCGGCGGGCGGGCCGAGACCGAGTTCCAGCAGGCCACGGCCGCCGCCGATCTGCGCGGGCATCCGCGCAACACCAGCCTGGTGCCGGTGGAGCTGCGGTCCGGTGCCGCGGCACCGCTGCCCTTCGGCGGTCCCGCCATGCTGCGCGGCCTGGCGCTGGCCGACGGTTTCGCCGCCGTCCCCCCGGGCGGCCTCCGCGCCGGGGACGCGGTGCGGGTCATCGCCCTCCCGCACTCCCGGGCGTGACACCACCGTGCGCACCGGAACCGCATCGGAAATGGGAAATCCGTGGCGGATCGGCCATGCGTGCCGGCCCGGCACCCGAACGCGGCCTCGGGCTGGCGGGTAGGCGCCACTGTCCGAATCGGGGAGCGGCGCGCGCTTAGCCTCCGTCGTGCGTGACACCTGCCGATCAGGAGGAGCCGACATGGCGAGGTACTCGTTGACCGCCGCACTCTCCGGTGCGGCCACCGCGTTGCTGCTGGTGGCGGGCGCACCGGTTGCCGGAGCGGACACCGGTGCGGCCGCCGAGCCGCACGTCGTCACCTACGACGCCAGCCAAGCCGCGGAGTTCCAGGAGGCCATCGACGAGGCCACCGCGACGTGGAACGACCAGGTCACCAACGTCAAGTTCGAGAAGGCCACCGACGGGCAGGCCGACCTCACCGTCCTCGCCGACGACGACTGGCCGCGCGCCCAGGTCGAGTCGCTCGGCGTCGGCACCGTGTGGATGGGGCGCCAGGCCGTGGACGAAGGCCACTTCGTCCCGCGCATCGCCACCCACGAGCTCGGCCACATCCTCGGACTGCCGGACGATCGCACCGGTATCTGCGAGGACCTGATGTCCGGGCACAGCGCGGGCACCGACTGCAAGAGCACCCTGCCCAACGCCGAGGAGAAGGCCGAGGTCGAGGCCAACTTCGAGCAGGGAGCGTCGATCGAACCCCGCACCTACACCGAGGCCCCGGCCCTCGCCGGCCGGTGACGGCGGACCCCGCCACGAGGTGAGCGGGGGGGGGCCGGGGGGGGGGGGCCCCCCCGCCCCCCCCGGGCCCCGGGGGGGCCCGGGGGCGGGGGGGGGCGGGGGCCGGGGGGGGCGCCCCCCCCGGGGCGGGGGGGCCCCCCCCCCCCCCCCGCGGGGGCGGCGGCGCCCCCCCCGGCCCGCCCCCCCCCCCCCCCCCCCCCCCCCCCCCCCCCCCCGCTGCTCCGTCGGCTCTCAGTGACCGGGCTCGGCCGCCGCCCGGTCCGAGCCGTCCGTCCCGGTCGCTGCTCCGCGGGACGTCTCGTCGTGTTCGTCGTCCACCACCACGTCCTCTTCGGCTTCCGCGACCACCTCGTCCGGAAGCGGGGGTGCCCCTCCGAGTTCGCCGGTTCCGCCCGGTTCGTGCGGTTCTCCGGAGTCGCCCTCCCCCGCCGGGGAGTCGAAACGCCTGCTGATCGTCGCTGCCTCGTCGGCGAAGCCCTGCTCCCGCAGGTGGTCGGCGACCTGGCGCGCGAGCAGCGCCCTTTCCGGCGAGTCCGGCAGCTCGCTCAGGAAGTCCAGCGCCCGCTCGTCCAGCGGGCGCTCGCGGTCTTCCTGCGCCGTGGCGCCGTTCCCGTTCTGCGCGACCGGCGCGGAGATCATCGCGGGCATCGGCGACGGCGGCCCGGCCATCTCGGCGGCGGCGAAGGCGAACCCTTCGTGGTCGAAACCGGCGAATCCCACCGGCTCCGGACCATCGTCCTCCCCGTTCGCGGTCCGGGTCAGCTGCCTCAGATCGGCGATCCGTCCGACCGCCTCGTCCACCCGCTTCTTCTCGTCGGTCCGCGGACCCGCCAACCACCACACGAGCGCGTTTCCTGTGCTGGTCAGGACTTCGCCACCCAAGTAGGAGCGGACGTTGCGCTCGTAGCTGCGCTCGTACTCCCAGACCTCTTCGTCCTTGCGCACCTCGGCCAACCGCTTGAGGCGATCCGCGTCCGCGTCCGCCAATCGCAGCACGACCTGGTCCGCCCACGCCTGCACCCGACCGGTGCGATCAACGCGCGGTGCCCCGAGCGAGCCCATGAGCTGGTACTGCGCGCGACTCGCGTCCTCCGGGCGGACCTCGGCGGCCATCCTCGTCACCTCGTCGAGGATCGCACCGGCGGCGAGAGCTCCGGGCTTGGTGTGCGGCAGACCGGATGCGCTGCCGCACGGCAGCCACCGGACCGTGCACGAGAACAGGAACCGGTAGTCGGCCCGCGCACTGCTCAGCACCACGTCGGTCACCGGGAAGGACTGCGGTTGCGGCGGTTCGGGCGGCCGGGGCGCGGGCGGCGGTTCGGTCCGGAAGTCCTCCGGTGGCACCCGAGTGCGCGTACCGCGGCGCAGCACCGACTCGGTGAGCACCACCCCGAACAGCGCTGGTGCCGCGAGGGACGAGGCCGCGAGCAGCAACCACACCCACAGCGGCCAGCCACCGACCAGGCCCAGCACCACCCACAAAGCCGCGACGAGCACCGAGACCACGCGGAGCCCGAGCTTCTGGTTGTCGTTCAACATGTTCTTCCCTAGCTGTAGAGCCGGTGTTCCTGAGCTCGGTCGAGACGGACGGCGAGCCGTCGCGCCACCTCCCGATCGCGAGCTCGTCGTTCGTTCCCGTGCTGGTGGGCCCAATCCCGGGCGACCACGTGCAACCGCGCCAGTACCGAGAGCCGACCTCGCGCCGCATCGACCAGGACGTCGAGGAAGAGGTCACCGTGGGGAGCCGTGCCCGCGGCATCGAGCCAGGCGCGGACGCTCGATCGCCAGACCGACTCGTCCAGCGGCAGGACGCGGTTCCAGCAGGTGGCGAGCTGTTCCCGAATGACCTTGCTGTGCAGTAGGACCCGCGAACCCGGCCCGCGCCCGCTCACCCGGTCCGCACGCGCCAGCAGGAGGAACAGCCCCGGGTCGGCGCGTCGCGGATTCTCGAGCCAGGTCACCATCCGCCACAGGAACCTGCGGTACAGGCGGTCGCTGCTCGTCAGGTCGCGCACCGCGCTGCGAGCCGTATCCGCTACGTCACGCGCAGGATGCCCGGCGAGCAACCGCAACCTGACCAGCGCTTGCTCCGGGTGTTCCTCGGCCATGACGTTCGCGCAGACCAGGACGAGCACCCGAGCGAGGTCCTCGGAGGGCTCGCCTCTGCTCGCGGCTTCGTAGATCTTGCGGCGGAGTTCGCCGGCTCCTCCGAGAGACCTGTCGTCCTGGAGGCCGTACCCCAACGCGCTCGCCGCCCACCTCACGGCGGACCGATGGCGAGTTCCCCTTCCCCCGCCCGCCGTCCACCGTTCTGCCAACACCCATAGATCGAGCGTCCGACCGGTCCGGCACGCCTGCACCGCGAACCGCGCCACCATCCGGTCCTGGTCGGCATCCGTGAGCTCATCCATCGCCAGGCAGGTACCGACCCAGTCCCGGAAATGTTCGCGCAACTCCGGGAAATTGCTCCAGAAGTACTCGCGCACCGCCTCGGCGTAACGGGGTGATTCGAACTTGATCGCTCGTCTGTTCTCGACTCCGGCTGCGATGTTCTTCAGCGCGTCACCGAGACCGGCACGTTCGAGCACGAAACCGTCGTCCTGCGGGTACCCCAGTCCCGTCTGCAAGGCGTGTCGGGCGACGTGCGCGGAGTCGGGATGCGCGCCTTCCACCATCGACGCGGCCAGCAGCGTGGTCCGCTGCCCGAGCGTGTAGTTCTTGACCTGTCCGGCGACCTTGGACACGTATTCGGCGACCGTCTCCGTCGCCGACTTCGCCCACTGCGCGAAACCCGCTTCCGGATTCCGCTCCTCGGCCTGCACGATTCGAGCCACGAGACGTTCCAGCCCGCGCATCGGTTCACTCGCCCGGCTTTCGCCGAGTGCGTCGAGCTCGTGCACGTTCTCCGGGATGTTCTCCGCGAGGAGATGACTCCGGATCACCGCTGATCCGTCCGGTCGCTCGATCACGACCCGGGGGTTGGTGACCTCGTCCCCGAGCAGCTGCTCGAAATCCACCGGGAGGACGACGACCAGTGCGGCGCCCTCGCGTTCGACCGCCGCGCGGAAGGTGTCCAGATCGCGCCGCAACGGCTCGACGTTCTCCCCCGTTTCGGCGGACAGGTCGAGCAGCAGCCGTTCTCCCCGCTGGACCGACTCCGCGTCCAGCGGACGCTCGTCGACGTCCTCCTCGTTGTCGAAGGTGAGACGCCGGAATCCGGCTTCGTTGTCCGGAAAGCGCAGCCACAGCAGCATCTCGGCGGTGCTCTGCCTGCCGCTGCCGTCCGCACCGCTGATGAAGACGGTGCCGTTCCGCACGAGCGCGTCCTGGGCCGCTTCGAACTTCCGCGGTGGGACGAAGCCGCTTGCTCAAGTACTCCCGCCGCCACGCCGAATGGCTCAGCGGTCGTGCGCGCTTCCGGCGCTCCCGGCCCTGCGACTCCGAGATGAGCACGACGCCGACGTCGCCGCTGATCAAGAAGCCGGAGCCCGAATTCACCTGCGGACGCGAGCCCGCGACGACCGTCTCGACGTTCCCGTCGAGCTGGTCCACCCCGACGTAGTCCGGCGCCCCGCGCTGCTCGTCGACGCTCACCGGTCTCCCTTGTCGACCCGGTGCTGCACCCCACCGTTGCTGGTGCCGAACACGGCGACACCGTCGCCTTCGTTGCGCGCATCGTTGATCTGGTGGCCCGATCCGGTGTTCACCCGGGCGTCAGGTCCTACGACGACGTGGCCGACCGCCCCGTGCGCCTGTGCGATCCCGGTGTAGGTCGGACCGGCCCCTCCTCCGCCGGCACGGGGCTTCTCGTCCGCGCCGTCCGCCTCCGGGGGCCGCGGCGCCGAGAACCCGTTGCGCAGCAGGTCACCGGAAGGCTTGGGCACCCGCAGGTAGGCCTGCCCGCGGTAGGTCTTCACCTCGACCTCCACCGGCACGTACAGACCGGGATCCTCCCCGGTGTAGCCGGGCTCGACCACGTCGTCGTGCACTCGACCCGAGACGATCGCGGCTACGCACGTCGTCGCGTTGGATCTGGTCAGGAGGTCCCGGACGGACCGGTCGTCGAGGATGCGGTGTGCTTCGATCCGGGTGTTCCCGCTGCCGTCGCTGATCGCGTTCCGCCCGGAATCCGTCATCGGCCCGACGGTCAAGCTCACGCGCATCCGCATCGGCCGGTCTCCCGGGCGCACCCGGTTCTGGTACTCGAGCTCCGCCTGGAGATCGGCCAGGAACGGGTCGAGCAGGGTCGGGAGGTGGTGCGGGTCGAAACCCGCGAAGTAGCCGTCCCCGGTGGTCCCGTGGAAACGCGCGGAGCGCCACACCTCGTCGAGCCCGCGCCGGCGGAAGGCCTGTTCGAGGATCAGCGGGATCTGCTCCGTGATGCGGGCGTGGTCACTTCCCTTCTCGCCGCTGAAGTCCTTCATGTCGACCACGAGGAGTGCGCGGTACGGCGGCAGTTCTGCGATCCGTTGCTGCTGGTGCGGTTCCACGTGTTGCCCCTTCACTGCGTTCGTGCGATCACCGCAAGGGTCGGACGCGCGGTGGCGGTGGACTGTCCGCCAGCGGACAGCCCACCGGTGAGGTGCGCCACTAGGACGGCGGCACTGCGCCCGCCTGCGCGGCCAGCGCGTGCTCGTCGTCGACCACGAGGCGCGGTCCCGGCCCCAGCGCGCCGGACGAACGCAGCACCGCGATCTGCTCGGCGACGGTGCTGCGCGCCATGCCCAACGCCTGGGCGAGAGCTTCTTGCGAGAAGGGGATCCGCGCGCGGTCCGGCTGTCGCGCGTCGGCCAGGGAATGGACTTCGAAGCACAACCGGGCCACTCGCTGCAACGGTCCGAAGTGGAACTGCTGGACCTGGTAGGGCACCGTTTCCGACAGCTTCCCCACCAGGTAGTCGCTGAGCAGGCCGTGCGCCCCGTGGTCGTGGAGGAACCGGTCGAACTCGGCGCGCTTCAGCACGCACGAGGTGCACGCGTCCAGGGCCTGGACCGAAGCCATCCGGCGGGAATTCCGCCGTGCCGCCATCTCCCCGACCAGATCTCCGGCACCGCGGAGCGACAACAACACCTGGGAGCCGTCCAGTCCCGCCAGGACCTTGACCCGCCCGCTGATCAAGGCGAAGAGGTGCCCGCCCCGATCGTTCTGGCGCAGCAGGTACTCCCCGGCGCGGTGGTCGCGCCGTACCCCGGAGCCGACCAGGGCCGCCCAGCGCCGATCGCCCAGCAACGCGCGGAAACCGGCCGGAAGATGATTCGCATCGTGGTGCACAGCAGAGTCCGTACCGGCCGTGCGGGGAGAACGCGATCGGTTTCGTTGATCAACGCCCGAACGGAGCAAGGCGCTGGCCCCGACAGGTGAGCCCGGCGCGAAGCGCGGAACCCGCGCACCGGCCCGGCTCGACCTCGCTCCTCCGCCGCGTCCCCGAAGAGTTTCCTCACCCGAGCGCGGTGGCCACCGGCTCTGCCAGGAGCGTGAGTTCTCCGGCCAGGTCGGTGTGGAGCCAGGTGGGGAGGTCGGCCGCGGGGAGGTCCTGGCTGAGCAGGAAGCAGAGCTTGGTGTAGGCGGCTTCGAAGGTCATGTCGGCCGCGCCGATCGCCCCGGCGTCGAGCAGGGCGCGCCCGGCCGCGTACCGCTCCAGGTCGATCCGGGACCGCTGCGACTGGCTGAGCACGACCACGGGCGTGCCACCGGAGTTCAGGTCCTCGATCACCCGCGTGAAGCCCGGCTCGCCGCTCGGGCCCACTCCCAGCCCGTACCCGCGGAGGAGCACCGCGTCCGGCGCGGGGCTGGTCAGGTGCCGGAACCGCTCGGCGGTCATGCCGGGCACCGCGGTGACCACGGCGATGTCGTGGCGCCGGTAGGGGGCGAGCGGGACGCCGAGGTCGGGTGCCGGGCGTTCGGCGGCGGAAGCCGGGTGCGGGCTGGTGAAGCCGTGCCGGTCCAGCGCGGAGCTCTTCGTCGCGCGGGTGCCCGCGATGAGCTCGCCGTCGAAGAACACCGCGCGCCCGATCGCCGCGTCGGCCACCGCTTCCACCGCGCCGCGCACGTTGTCCGGCGCGTCCGAACCCGGCATGCCGAACGGCACCTGGGCCCCGGTGAACACGACGGGTTTCCCGAACCCGGCCAGCGCGTAGGAGGCGGCGGCCGCGGAGTGCGCGAGGGTGTCGGTGCCGTGCAGCACCACGAACGCGTCGTGCTCGTGGCGGTGCGCGCGGAGCCGGTCGACGATCCGCTGCCAGTCTTCCGGGGTGGCGTCGGACGAGTCGATCAGGTGCTCGAAGCGGACGAACGCGGTGGTGAGGTCCGGCCGGTCCCGCAGCAGCGACGCGATCTCCGCTTCGACGTCGCCGCCCGGTTCGAGGCCGCGCGGGGTGCCGACCATGCCGATCGTGCCGCCGGTGTACAGGAACAGCACGTTCATTCGGGACGTCCTCCTCGCCGCGGTGGGACCGCGTCCTCGTGCCGCGGCCGTCCCGGACGGTAATCCAGCCGTGGACGTGCGGTCCAATTCTGGACAACGCCGTCCAACCGTGCCAGGGTTCCGGCACGGCGACACCGGAGGGGACCGTGGGCGACGACTCCGACGAACACCTGCTCCGCGAGGCGGGGCGGATCGCCACCGCGCTGGGCAGGATGTTCCCCGGGCTGTGCGAGGTCGTGCTGCACGACCTGCGCGATCCGTCGCACCCGGCCCGGGTGGTCGAGAACGGGTCGCCCGGGCGCGAGGTCGGCGACCCCGCCGCGGAACTCGCGCGGCTCAGCGACCCCGGTCAGCCGGGCGTGCTGCAGAACCGGCCGAGCCGGTTCCCCGACGGGCGTCCGGCGAAGAGCACCTCGATCGGCATCGAGAACGCCGCGGGCCGCCGGATCGCCGCGCTGCGGGTGGACCTGGACGTCTCGGTGCTCTCGCCGGTGGCGCTGGCGCTGTCCAACCTGGTCGCCACGGACGCCGGCGAATCCCCGGAACCGCAGGCGCACGCGCGGGACCGCGACGCCCTGCGCCGGGCCGTCGAACGCGCCGCGGCGGAGCGCGCGGCCACGCCGCGGGCGCTGCCCAGAGAGGCGAAGCGGGAGCTGGTGCGGCGGCTGCGCGCGGACGGCCACTTCGCCTCGCACGACGCCGCGCGGACCATCGCCGACCTGCTCGGGGTGTCCCGGGCGACCGTCTACAACTACGCGAGGTGACGGTGGGCGACGAACCGCACCTGGTCGACCGTTCCGGGCGCCGCTACCGGATCGACGAACCGCGCTGGCGCGGGGACGACGGGTCCCCGCTGCTGGTGGCGCCGCTGCCGGGCATCGGGCGGGAGCAGGTCGACACCGGCGTCGGCTCGCAGTGGCGCTACGCGGCCGCGCTCGCGCAACCGCACCTCGCACCGGTCAGCCTCGGCGAGGGGCGGACTCCGCTGCTGCCGCGGCGCTTCGCGGGGCTGGACGTCGCGGTGAAGGTCGAGGCGAGCAACCCGACGGCCAGCTTCAAGGACCGCGGCGTCTCGGTCCTGATCAGCACGGTGCGGGCGCAGGGCGTGCGCGCGGTGCTGGCGGACTCCAGCGGGAACGGCGGTTCCTCGGTCGCCGCCTACTGCGCGGCGGCGGGCATCGACGCGCGGATCCTCGCCCCGGACTCCACGTCACCGGACAAGGTGCTGCAGAGCCGCGTCCACGGCGCCACCGTCGACCTGGTCCCCGGCGGCAGGCAGCGCACCGCGGACGAGGCGGTGCGCCGTTCCGCGCGGCGGTGCTACGCCGGCCACAACTGGCATCCCGCGTTCCTGGACGGGATCAAGCTGATCGCCTACGAGATCTGGGAGGACCTCGGGTTCCGGGCGCCCACCGCGGTCGTCGTCCCGGCGGGCGCGGGCAGCCTGGTGCTGGGTTGCGCCGCGGGATTCGCCGAACTGCGGCGGGCCGGGCAGATCGACCGGGTGCCGCGGCTGCTGGTCGCGCAGCCGGAGCGGTGCAGCCCGCTGGTGCGCGCCTTCGCCGCCGGGGCGGATCACGTCGAGGACGCCGACTGGCCGGGCACGATCGCCGAGGGCACCGCGATCGCCCGGCCGGTCCGCGACCGGGAGGTGCTGCGCGCGCTCCGGGACAGCGGCGGAGCGGCCACCGCCGTGCCGGAGCGGGAACTGCGCCCGGCGACCCTCGAACTCGCCGGGACCGGCCTGTACGCCGAGCCGACCAGCGCCCAAGTGGTACCGGCCATCGCGCGCTTCGACCGGGACGGGCTGCTCGGCCCGGACGACACCGTCGTCGCGGTGCTGACCGGTTCCGGCCTCAAGGCGAGCGCCGCGATGGCCCGGCTGCTGGACGAATAGTCCCGCAGCGGCTGACGGCTACCAGAGCAACCGGACCACCCGCGGGTTCTCAGCGGTTCCCTCGCGAGGACGGCGATGTCGTCGTGCTACATCGGAAATCGCGGCCACACCGGGAAAACGGGCGGCGAGGGAACCGCCCGAGGTTCCGCCACCCCGGTGCTGCGCAACCGGAGGAGAGCTCAGCGGCGGTCAGATGGCTCCTTCCACGACCTCCTCGGCGCCGAGTTCCGCCACGTGCTCGGCGAGCGATCGGACGGTGGGGGTGATGAACAGCTGCGCCAGCTCCAGCTCCACGTCCAGCTCGCGGCGGGCCAGCTCGATGAACCGGATCGCCTGCACGCTGTCCCCGCCGAGACCGAAGAAGTTGGCGTCCCTGCTGGTCACCGGGGTGCGCAGCAGTTCGCTCCACGCCGCGGCCACCGCCTGCTCCACCGGGCCCGCCGGGGGTTCGGCGACGCCGTCGTCGGCCGCCGCCAGCTCGGCGATCCGTGCCCGGTCGAGCTTGCCGTTCGCGGTCGTCGGGACCTCGTCGAGCAGCAGCACCTGGTCCGGCAGCATGTGCACCGGCAGCCGGTCCGCGCACCAGGCCCGGATCTCGGCCGGGTCCGGTACCACCTCGCCGGGCAGCACCCCCACGACGACGCGCCGCGAGGAGCCGTCGCCCGCCGTCGCCGCCAGCGCGCGGGAGGCGGCCGGGTGCTCGGCCACCACGGATTCGACCTCGCCGAGCTCCACCCGGTAGCCGCGCACCTTCACCTGGTCGTCGCGGCGCCCCAGGAACTCCAGCAGCCCGCCGGGCCGGTAGCGGCCGAGGTCACCGGTGCGGTACCAGCGGTGCTCGCCGTCGTCGAGGAACTTCGCGGCGGTGAGCTCCGGGGAGCCCCGATAGCCGCGCGCGACCCCGGTGCCGCCGATCCACAACTCGCCCGGCACCCACTCCGGCCGGTCTCGGCCGAGCTCGTCGACGACGCGGAACCGCTGGTTGCGCAACGGGAAACCGTACGGGATCGACCGCCACTCCGGGTCCACTCCGGACACTTCGAAGGCGTTCGACCAGATGGCGGCCTCGGTGGCCCCGCCGAGCGCGACCAGGTCCGCGCCCGGCACCGCGGCGCGCAGCCGGTCCGGCAGGTCGAGCCCCACCCAGTCCCCGGACAGCAGCGCGAGCCGCAGCGCGGCGGGTGTCGGAGCACCGCCGTCGACCGCGTCGAGCAGCATGTCCAACAGCATCGGCACCGAGTTCCACACCGTCACCCCGTGCCGGGCCGCCGATTCCGCCCACCGCCGGGGCGCGCGGCGCTCGTCCTCGGCGATCGACACCACCGCTCCCCCGGCGCCGAGCAGCCCGAACAGGTCGAACACCGACAGGTCGAACTCCAGCGCCGACACCGCCAGCACCCGGTCCCGCGAATCGATCCCGAAGCGCCGCACCACGTCCTCGACGGTGTTCGCCGCCGCCCGGTGGGTGATCTCCACGCCCTTCGGTTCCCCGGTGGATCCGGAGGTGAAGATGACGTACGCGAGCGATTCCGGGTCCACCGCCACCGGTTCCGCGAGCGGACCGGCCGCGGCTTCGGCAACGGTGGCGGTGGGCACCGGGAGGTCCACCTCGTCCTCGACGATCGCGAGCGCCACACCCGCGGAACCGAGGATGCGGTCGCGGCGCACCGCGGGCTGGTCCACGCCGATCGGCACGTAGTGCGCGCCCGCGGCGAGCACGCCGAGCGCCGCGGCGATCTGGTCGACGCCCTTGGGCAGCGAGATCGCCACCGCCGCACCGGGTTCGACCCCGCGGTCGCGCAGCAGCGCGGCGATCCGCAGCGCGCGCTCCGCCAACGCACCCCTGGCGAGCTCGCCCTCGTCGCCGAGCACGGCCACCGCGGCAGGATCCTCGGTGGCACGGCGGAAGAACGGCGCGTGCAGCAGCGGCTCCCGCTCCGGCGCCGCGGTGTCGTTGACCCGTTCCCGCGCGGCGCGCTGCGCCGCGGGCAGCAGTTCCGGGACCCGATCCCGCCACGGCCGCCGCACCAGGTGCGCGAGCAGCCGGAGGTAGGCGTCGAACATCTCGTCCAGGACGTCCGCCGGGAACAGCTCCTCCACCGCGTCCCAGTTCAGGTCCACGCAGGTGCCGCCGGGGGTGCTGCGCTCGACCACCTGGTGGTCCAGCCACACCTGCGGGGTCTGGGTGATGCCCCAGACCTGCTCGCCGAACGGATCGCCGGGTTCGGTGCCCGCCGATACGCCGAGCGCGCTGGTGAACACCACCGGCATCGTGACCTCGGCGGCGCCGGTGCGCTTCGCGAGTTCGCGCAGCACCTGCACCGCTGACACGCTGCGGTGGTCCAGCGCCTGCCACAGCTCGCCCTGCACCCGCCGGGTGCGGTCCAGCCAGCTGTCCGCGGCCTCCGGCCGGCAGGCGACCAGCAGCAGCGAGGTGAAGTCGCCGAACACCCGCTGCACGTCGGGGTGCACTTCGCGGCGGTCGAACAGGGTGAGGTTCAGCGTCAGGTCCGGCCGGGCGCTCCACTGCCCGAGCACTTCGGCGAACGCGGTGAGCAGCACCGCCGACGGGGTGACGCCGTGCTCGGCGGAGCGCGCGGCGAGCACCGCCCAGTCCGCGGCGTCGATCGTCGCCGCGCGCCGGGTGAACCGGGGCCGCACGACCCGCGCCGGGTCCACCGCCAGCGGCAGCTCCGGTGCGGGCGGCAGCTCCGGGACCGCGCGCGCCCAGTGCTCGCGGGCCGCGGCGAGCTCCGCCGGGTCCGGTTCGGCACCGAGCACGTAGTCCCGGAACGACAGGCCGACCGGCGGCAGCTCCGCGTCCGGGTCGGCGTAGAGCGCGGCGAGCTCCGCGTAGAAGTGCAGGATGCTCAACGCGTCCAGCACCAGGTTGTCCATCCCGATCGCCAGCCGGGTGCGGTCCCCGGCGCGGCAGGCCGCGATGCCGAACAGCGGCCAGTGCGCGGAGTCGAAGACGTGGTGCGACCAGGTCTCGCGGAGTTCGGCGAACGCCCGCTCCGGGTCGTCGCCGGCGTCGGTGACCGCGATCCGGAACCGGCCGACCGAGGGCAGCACCCGCTGCTCGCCGCGCTCGTCGAAGACGGCGCGCAGCATCTCGTGCCGGGCGATGAGCCGGTTCGCGGCCTCCTCCAGCCGCGGGACGTCCAGGTCGGGGACGTCGTACTCGCGGTAGAAGTGGCAGCCGACGCCGCCGAGGGTGAAGCCGTCCGCGCGGCCCAGCCAGTACGCCAGCTGCACGTCGGTGGGCGGGAACGGTTCGAAGCGGGCCGCGGGGTCGGTGCGCACGGCGGGCGCGACGGATCCGCTCGACGCGGCGGCGGAACCCGCCACCTCAGCAGCGGATTCCCCCACCACCGCGGCGAAATCGGCTAGCACCGGGCTCTCGAACAGCGCCCCGAGCCCGGCACCGGCGAACCCGTCGGCGCGCAGCCGCGCCACCACCCTGGTCGCCAGCAGCGAATCTCCGCCGAGCGCGAAGAAGTCCTGCTCGCGGCCGACCTCCGCGACGTCGAGCACGTCGCGCCACGCCGCGGCCACGGCCGGCTCCACGGCGCCGCGCGGCGGGCTGATCCGCTCCGGTACGGCGGTGTCCTGCTCGGCGACGGCGGTGGCGACCGCGGCGCGGTCCAGCTTGCCGTTGGTGGTGAGCGGGAACGCGGGCAGCACCACGAGCAGGTCGGGCCGCATGTGCGCGGGCAGCCGTTCGGCGAGCGCGGCCCGCACCCGCTCCGGGTCGGCCGCGCCGGTGACCGCGGCGCCGAGCCTGCCGCCGGTGAGCACCGCGACCGCGCCGGTCACGCCCTCCGCCGCGGCCAGCGCCGCTTCGACCTCGCCGAGTTCGACGCGGTGGCCGCGGATCTTGACCTGGTGGTCGGCGCGGCCGAGGAACTCGATACCGCCGTCCGGCAGGTAGCGGGCGCGGTCGCCGGTGCGGTACCAGCGGACCCCGGCGTGCTCGACGAACCGGTCGGCGGTGCGCTCCGGGTCGTTCCGGTAGCCGCGGGCGACTCCCGCGCCGCCGATCCACAGCTCCCCGGGCACCTGGTCGGGGCAGTCCCGGCCGAGCGCGTCGACGACCCGGCAACTGACGCCGCGCAGCGGCTCGCCGTACGGGACGCAGCTCCAGCTCGCCGGGACCGCGTCGCCGACGACCTCCTGGACGGTGGAGTGGATGGCGGTCTCGGTGGTGCCGCCGAGCCCGGCGAAGCGGCAACCGGGGGCGCGGGCGGCGAGCCGGCCGGGCAGGTCGGTGCCGACCCGATCCCCGCCGAGCAACACCGCGCGCAGCGGCAGCGGCCGCTCGTCGCAGGCGGTGAGCAGCATGTCCAGCAGCGTCGGCACGCAGTTGAGCACCGTGACGCCGTGGCGGTGCACCGAGTCCAGCCAGCTCGTCGCGTCGCGCTGCGCGTCCTGCTCGACGCACACCACGGCACCGCCGACGCTCAACGGGGCGAAGACGTCGAACACGGAGAGGTCGAACTCGAAGCGGGACACGGCGAGGGTGCGGTCCCGCTCGTCGAGGCCGAAGCGCTCCACCAGGTCGCCGATGGTGTTCATCGCGGCCGCGTGGGTGATCTCCACGCCCTTCGGTTCCCCGGTGGAACCGGAGGTGTAGAGCACGTAGGCCAGGTCCCGCGGCGCGGTCGCGGCGGGTGCGGGCAGCGGTGCCGCGCCGTGCACCGGGAAGTCCGCGTCGACCACGATCCGGGCTCCGGCGGAGGCGAGCACCCGCTCCCGGCGCGCGGGCGGGTGGTCCACCGGCAGCGGCAGGTAGGCGGCGCCGGTGGCCAGAACGCCGAGCGCGGCGACGACCTGCTCCGGCCCCTTAGGCAGCGAGATCGCGACCAGTTCACCCGGCCCGGCGCCACGGGCGCGCAGCGCGCCCGCGAGGGTGAGCGCCCGCCCGGCCAGGTCGCCGTAGCTCAGCTCCCCGCCGCGGCCCCAGCGCAGCGCGATCGCGCCCGGGTCCTCGTGGGCGTGGCGGAAGAAATCGGTGTGCAGGCACCGGGGTTCCGGCGCGTCGCCGCCCGGCGCGCGGGCGGTGAGCTGCGCGTCCGGCGCGAGCCGCGGCGGCGGGGCGGTCCAGGCCGCGTCGTCGGCGAGCAGCCGGTCCAGCAGGTCCGAGTAGGCGGTGAACATCGCGTCGAGCACGCCGGGCGCGAACGCGTGCTCGCGGGCGTCCCAGTTCACCAGCAGGCCGCCGTCCAGTTCGGTGACCTGCGCGTCCAGCCACACCTGCGGCCCCTGCGAGATGATCCAGGACGCCTCGCCGAACGCGCGGCGCACCGCGTCGGGGAACAGCGGCCCGAGCCCGAGCGCGCTGGTGTAGACGACGGGCGCGAGCTGCTGCTCGCCGCGGGCGCGGGACAGGTCGCGGAGCACTTCGACGCCGGAGTGCCCGGCGTGCGCGGCGTCGGCGTGGAACCGCTCCTGCACCCGCCCGGCCCGCTCGGCGAACGTGCCGGGCGCGGCGCCGTCCCACTCCAGCAGCACCGAGGAGGTGAAGTCGCCGACGAGCCCGGCCACGTCGGGGTGCAGCGGTTCCCGGTCGAACAGCGGCAGGTTCAGCAGGAAACGGGGTTGCGCGCTCCACGCGGTGAGGGTTTCGGCGAACACGGCGGCCAGCGCCATCGCGGGCGTCAACCCGTGCCCGCGGGCCGCGGTCTCCCAGCGGGCCACCTCGTCGGGGCCGAGCAGCCGGTGCCGCCGCACGACGACGGTGGCGTCGTCGGCGGAGTCGCCCGCGGCGGGCAGTTCGGGCTGGCCGGGCAGTTCCGGCAGCCGGGTCCGCCAGTGCTCGCGGTCGGCGGCCGCGTCGGCGGCGCTGCGGCGGGCGGCGCGGTCGGCGAGGTAGCGGGGGTAGCCGTACGCCAGCGGTTCCGGCTCGCCCTCACCGAGGTAGTGGCGGGCGAGGTCGGCGAGCAGCACCCGGAGGCTCAGCGCGTCGGCGGCGATCATGTCGAGGTTGACGTGCACCCGGGTGCGTCCGCCGGGCAGCAGCGACAACCGCACGTCGAACACCTCGCCCGCGGTGATGTCGAGCCTGCGGTGCGAGAGTTCGGCGCGGATCAGCTCCAGCTCAGCTTCAGCATCCGAAATGGACAGACCGCGCAGGTCGTGCGTGGTGAGCCCGGGCCACGGGCTGGCAGGCAGGATCCGCTGGGTGCCGTCGTCGAGGATCCGCACCCGCAGCATGCCGTGCCTGCGCAGCACGGCGCGCACCGCGTCCTCCAGCCGGCGCGGGTCGACGCCGGGGCCGTCGAACTCGTCGTAGAAGTGCGCGGCGACGCCGCCGAGGCGCTGGCCGGGGCGCCTGCCGACCCAGTAGGCGTGCTGCATCAGCGCGAGCGGAAACGGCGCCCCTTCGTCCACATCGGACTCGACTCGCGCGGTTCCGGCCGCCATCGAGTCCACTTCGGACACTGCCGCGCCACCGCCGAGCAGCGCTCCCCAGGCCGCCAAGGTCGGTTCGGCCGCCAGGTCGCCGAACGAGACGGCGCGCCCGCGGCGGCGCAGTCCCGCGGCCAGCTGCATCATCGCGATCGAGTCCAGCCCGAGGGCGATCAGGTTCTCCGCGTCGGAGATCCCGTCGGCGGGCAGGTCCAGCAGTTCCGCCACTTCGGCGCGGAACGCCGCGAGGTCGGTCGGGTCGTGTGCGGGCACGGTCATGGCCCCTTTCCTCACCAGGTCACCGGCAACGTCTGCGGGCCGCGGAAGAACAGCCCGGTCTTCCAGCGCACCTCGCCCGCCGGGCGGAGCCGGGGCAGCCGCTCCGCCAGCGCCAGCACGCTCTCCTGCAGTTCGATCCGCGCCAGCGCGGCGCCGACGCAGTGGTGCACGCCGTGCCCGAACGCCAGGTGCCCGCGGGAATCGCGGTCCGGGTCGAGCACGTCGGGGTCCGGATAGCGCCCGGGGTCGCGGTCGGCGGCACCGATCGCCACCAGCACCGGCTCGCCGGCGCGCACCACCTGTCCACCGACGGCCACGTCCTCGCGGGCGTAGCGCGGCATCGCCGCGGCGGCGGCCATCGGCACGTAGCGCAGCAGCTCCTCCACCCAGGCGGCGGCGCGGCGGTCCCGGTCCGGGCCGTCGGCCAGCTCGACGAGACCGCCGGGCCGCTGGAGCAGCAGGTGCGCGAAGTTGGCCAGCTGCGAGGCGGTGGTCTCGTAGCCGCCGACGAGCAGCGCGATGCACAGCTGCTCCAGCTCCAGGTCGGAGAGCCGGTCCTGCTCGTCGCGCGCTTCGACGAGCCCCGACATCAGGTCGTCGGCGGGCCGGTCGCGGCGGGCCGCGATCAGCTCGGCCACGTAGGTCCGCAGCGCCCCGGTGCGTTCGACGATCTGCTCCGGCGGCAGCCCGTTGGTGGACAGCACCGCCTCGCTCCACCCCTGGAAGCGGTCCCGGTCCCGCGCCGGGACGCCGAGCAGTTCGCAGATGACGGCGATCGGCACCGGCAGCGCCAGCTCGGCCACCAGGTCGGCGGGCGCCGCCATCGCGTCGATGCGCTCGTGCAGCAGCTTCCGGATCCACGGGCGCAGCCGTTCTGCGCGGCGCGCGGTGAACGCCTTCGCGACGAGGGTGCGCACCCGGGTGTGCTCCGGCGGATCCATCGTCACGATGCCGACCGGGTTGTGCGGGGTGGTGCGCGGCGAATCCCGCTCCTGCGCCATCGCCCGGCTGAAGCGCGGGTCGGCGAACACGAACCGGGCCTCGTCGTGGCGGGTCACCAGCCAGGCGGGTTCGCCGAACGGCAGCTGCACGCGGACCGGTCCCGGCGTGCGCTGGGCGCGCCGGTAGGCGGGGGCGAGGTCGAGCCCTTCCGCCGCGTTGAACGGGTAGGTCTCCACGGTCACGGCCGCACCAGCCCTTCCGCCAGCGCCCGCCGGTCGACCTTGCCGAGGCCGGTGCGCGGGAAGGACTCCAGCACCCGCACCCGGTCCGGCAGCTTGAACGCGGCGACGCCGAGCCGCCGCAGGTGCTCCACCAGGTCGCGCCGGTTCGGCGGTTCGCCCGCGGCGAGCACGAACGCGCAGCTGCGCTCCCCCATCGCCTCGTCGGGGAAGCCGACGAGCGCCACGTCGTGCACCGCCGGGTGGGACAGCAGGTGGTTCTCCACCTCTTCGACGGGGATCTTGTCGCCGCCGCGGTTGATCACCTCCTTGCTGCGGCCCTCCACGACGAGGTGCCCGGTAGGCAGCCGCCGCACCAGGTCGCCGGTGCGGAAGAAGCCGTCGGCGGTGAACGAGCGCTCGTTGTGCGCCTCGGCGCGGAAGTAGCCGCGCAGCGTGTACGGACCGCGGACCAGCAGCTCGCCGACCTGGCCGTCGGGGACCGGGTCGCCGTCCTGGTCGCACACCAGCACCTCGTCATCTGCGGACAGCGGCCGGCCCTGGGTGCCGATGACCAGCTCGTCCGGGTCGTCGAGGCGGGTGAAGTTGAGCAGGCCCTCGGCCATCCCGTACACCTGCTGCAGCGCGCAGCCCAGCACCGACCGCACCCGGCGGGCGGGATCGTCCTTGAGCCGCGATCCACCGGCCTGCAGCAACCGCAGGCTGGACAGGTCCGGCCGGAACAGCTCGGCGGCGTCCAGCCACACCAGCACCAGCGGCGGCACCAGCGCGACCACCGTGACCCGTTCCCGCTCGATCAACGGGAACGCGGTCTCCGGGTCACCGCCGGGGCTGAGCACGACCGTCGCACCGACCGCGAACGCGCCCAGCAGACCGGGGCAGGCGAGCGCGAAGTTGTGCGCCGCGGGCAACGCCGCCAGGTACACCGATGCCGCGTCCAGCCCGGAGACCTCGGCGCTGGCGAGGGCGTTGTAGGCGTAGTCGTCGTGGGTGCGCGGGATCAGCTTCGGCAGTCCCGTGGTGCCGCCGGACAGCAGCAGCACCGCGACGTCCTCCGGCGCGGCGTCGTCGGCGCGGTCCCCCGGTTCGGCGGCGGTGAGCGCGTCGAACGGGGTGAACCGGCCCGGATCGCCGCCGACGACGAACACGTGCCGCACCGACGGGGCGCCCGCGGTGACGGCCTCGGCGAGCGGGAGGTGGTCGAACCCGCCGTGCTCGGCGGGGATCGCGTAGGCGACGGCACCGGCGAGCTCGGCCAGGTGCACCAGTTCGGTCTCCCGGTGCGGCGGCAGCGCGAGCACCGGCACCGCACCGGCGCGGGCGCAGCCGAACAGCAGCGCGGCGAACTCGGCGACGTTCGGCAGGTGCACCAGGACGCGGTCGCCCGGCGCGATGCCGTGCGCGCGGAGCCCGGCGGCGACCCGGTCGGCGACGTCGTCGAGCTCCCGGTAGTCCCATCGGCGGTCGCCGTCCACGAGCGCGGTGCGCTCCGGTGCGCGCCGCGCCGAGTCGCGCAGCAGGCCGCCGAGCGTGCGCCCGGCCCAGTACCCGGCTTCGCGGTAGCGGGCGGCGAAGTCGGCGGGCCAGCCGGTGGTTCCTTCGAGCGGAGCCATGATGTCTCGTTCCTCCAGCGGGGTCAGCGCAGCCGCAGCGGCAGGGTTTCCAGGCCGTGCATGGCGGTGCTGAACCGCCAGCGCAGCTCCTCCTCCGGCACGGCGAGCTCGACGTCGGTGAAGCGCGCCAGCAACCGGCCGAAGGCGATCTCGCCCTCCAGCCGGGCCAGCGGCGCCCCGAGGCAGTAGTGGATGCCGTGGCCGAAGGCCAGGTGCCCGCCCGGCTTGCGGGTGATGTCGAGCCGGTCCGCGTCGGCGAAGCGGGGTTCGCGGTTCGCCGACAGCCAGGAGGCCATCACGAAGTGCCCGGCGGGGATCTCCACCCCGCCCAGCTCGACCGGTTCGGTGGCGTAGCGCGGCGAGGACAGGTTGTTCGGCGTCTCGTACCGCAGGAACTCCTCCACCGCCCCGCCGAGCAGGTCCGGCCGGGAGCGCAGCAGCGCCAGCTGGTCCGGGTGGCGCAGCAGCGCCAGCATCCCGCTGCTGATCAGGTTCACCGTGGTCTCGAAACCGCCGGTCAGCAGCACGACGGCGGTGGAGATCAGCTCGTCCCGGGACAGCCGGTCGCCGTCCTCGCTCACGTGCACCAGCCGCGACAGCAGGTCCTCGCCGGGGTCAGCCCGCTTGGCCTCCACCAGATCACCGAGGTAGCCGGCCATCAGCTTGGACGCGGCCCCGACCTCCGCCGGGGTGGTCGCGGCGACCATGGTGCGGGACCAGTCGGTGAACCGGTCCCGGTCGGCGAACGGGATGCCGAGCAGCTCGCAGATCACCCGGATCGGCAGCGGGTAGGCGTAGTCGGCGAGCAGTTCCGCCTCCCCCGCGGCGGCCATCGCGTCCAGTAGCTCGTCGGTGATCTCCTCGATGCGGGGGCGCAGCGGGGCGACCGAGCGGGTGGTGAACACCGCGGAGACGAGCTTGCGCAGCCGGGTGTGGTCCGGCGGGTCCAGGTTGAGCAGGTTCTGCGCGAGCTCCGGGGCGAACAGGCTCTCCGCGTCCTCCCCGGCACCGGCCGCGGCCAGCCGCATCCGTTCCAGCCGGTCGTAGACGTGGTGGCTGCTCAGCCGCGGATCGGTCATCGCGGCGCGGGCCTCGGCGTGGCCGGTGACCAGCCACACCGGGAAACCGCCGGGCAGCACGACGAACCGCACCGGCGTCGTCTCGCGCAGCCGCGCGGTCACCTCGTGCGAGCGCTGCACGAAGTCCTCGTCCAGCACGAGCGGTTCCAGGAGGTCGGTCATGGCGGTTCCCCCGCTTTCGGTCGTGGTCATGCGAGTTCCAGTTCGGGCCGGTACAGGTCGGCCCAGTGGTAGAAGTCGAGGGCGCGTTCGAGCCCGGTGCGGACCTCCCCGGTGACGGTGGCCGGATCGCGTTCGGCGGTGCCGCGCAGCCAGTCCCGGTCGAAGACCTCGAACACGGCGTGGTCGGGTTCGGCGAGCACGTCGCGGGTCTGGCGCTGCAACTCCTCCGCGTACCGGGTGTCCTGAGTGGACGGGTAGGGGCTCTTCACCCGCCGCACCACGGATTCCGGCAGCAGGTCGGCGACGGCGCCGCGCAGCAGGCCCTTCTCCCGGCCGTCGTGGGTCTTCAGCGCCCACGGCGCGTTGTAGACGTACTCCACGAGGCGGTGATCGGCGAACGGGACGCGGACCTCCAGGCCCACGGCCATCGACATCCGGTCCTTGCGGTCCAGCATCGCCCGCACCAGGCGGGTGATGTGCAGGTGGCTGCTGGTGCGCATGCGTCGTTCGGCGGCGTCCTCGTGGTCGAGGTGCTCGACGCGGGCGACGGCGTCCGCGTACTGGTCGGCGACGTAGCCGCCGATGTCCAGCGCCTGCCGCAGTTCCGGCCGCAGCGGCCCGGTGCGGTCGGCGGTGTAGGTGTTCTGGAACGCCAGCCACGGGAAGGTGTCGGCGTCGCGCGCGGCCGGGTGGTGGAACCAGACGTAGCCGCCGAACAGCTCGTCGGCGAACTCGCCGGAGAGCGCGACGGTCGATTCCTCGCGGATCGCCTGGAACAGCAGGTACATCGAGCTGTCGATGTCGCCGAGCCCGATCGGCATGTCCCGCGCCGCCACCACCGCCCGCCGCAGCTCGGGCGTGCCGAGCAGCTTCGAGTCCAGCACCACGTCCCGGTGCCGGGAGCCGACGTGCGCGCTGACGTCGCGGATGAACGGCGAGTCCGGGGTCTCGCGGAACTCGTCGGGCCGGAAGTTCTCCTCGTAGCCCGCGAAGTCCACCGAGTAGGAGCGCACCGCCCGCCCCTGCCCGGCCAGGTGCCGGGCGGCGAGCGCGGTGATGGCGCTGGAGTCGAGGCCGCCGGACAGCAGCACGCACTGCGGCACGTCCGACACCAGCTGGCGGGGCACCACGTCGCCGAGCAGCTCGCGGACCCGGGCGATCGTGGTCTCCGCGTCGTCGGTGTGCGGCGCGGTCTCCAGCCGCCAGTAGGTGCGTTCCCGCATCCCGTCCCGGTCGACGGTGAGCACCGTGCCCGGTTCGACCTCGTGCAGGTCCTTCCACAGCGACCAGCCGGGGGCCTTGGTGAACCCGACGAGCTCACGGAGGCAGCCGGTGTCGACGCGGCGCGGGAACGCCGGGTTCGCCAGCACCGCCTTCGGTTCGGAGCCGAACAGCACTCCGTCGCGCGTGCGGTGGTAGTACAGCGGTTTCACGCCCATCCGGTCCCGCACCAGCACCAGCCGCTCGTGCCTGCCGTCCCAGATGGCGAAGGCGTACATGCCGTTGAGCCGTTCGGCGACGGACTCGCCCCACTCCAGGTAGCCGCGCAGCACCACCTCGGTGTCGGAGGCGGTGGCGAAGCGGTGGCCGCGGCCTGCCAGCTCCTCGCGCAGCTCGGTGAAGTCGTAGGTCTCGCCGGAGTACACCAGCACCACCGGCCCGCTCGGGGTCTCCACCCGCATCGGCTGGCGGCCGCCGGGCAGGTCGATGACGGCGAGCCTGCGGTGGCCGAGGGCGACCGGGCGGTCCAGCCACACGTCGCCGTCATCGGGTCCGCGGTCGGCGAGGGTGCGGGTCATGGCCTCCACGATGTCGCGGTGGGCCCGCAGGTCGTCGTCGAACGCCACCCAACCGGTGATGCCGCACATGGGTTCTTCCTTTCGTAGCGGGGAGGTTCAGGCGCGCGCGACGAACACGCGGTGCCCCAGGGGTTCCAGCGCGTGCCCGGGCGGCGGGAGTTCCAGCTCGCGGTGCAGCCCGGCGCGGTCGAGCACCGCGCGCCACTGCGGCAGCGACAGGAACGTGGCTCCGGACCCGGCGCGGTCGTCGTGCGCGTCGGCCATGAGCAGGCCCTGCGAGGCCATCACCCAGTGCTCCTCGGTGGTCGGTTCGGTGAGCACCAGCAGCCCGCCGGGGGCGAGCAGCCCGCGAAGCCGACGCACGGAGGCGTCGGTGTCGGTGGCCGCGTTCAACGCCCCCGCGCCGAGGACGAGGTCGAAGGGGCCTCCGTCGAAGTCCTGCGCGTCCGGCTCGGCGTCGAGGTCGAACAGCCCGTAGCGCACCGCGGCGCCGAAGCGCTGCCGCGCCTGGTCGAGGAAGAACCGGGACACGTCGGTGAACAGGTAGTCCACCCGGGCGCCGCCGAGCGCGTCGAGCACGACCTCGGTGGTGGCGCCGGTGCCCGCGCCGACCTCCAGCACCCGCAGCGGTCGGGCCGCGCGCCGGACGGACTCGGCGACGAGAGCGGCCACGGCGCGCTGCTGGTAGCGGGCGGTGATGCTCTCCCGGTACAGCGCGCGGGCCAGGTCGGTGCGGCCTTCGGGGAACAGCAGCAGCACCGCCTGCGCCCGGCCGGTGATCAGCTCGGGCAGCGCTTCGGCGCTGCCGCGCGCGTAGTCCACGGTCTCGGCGGCGCCGAACGCGGCCAGCCAGCGCTCCCGCGCTTCCCGCCACGGATCGTCGATCCGCAGGAGTTCCGCGTGCTCCGGCACGGGCGCGTAGCCGCCGTCGCGGTGCACCAGCAGCCCTTCCCGCGCCAGTTCGACCAGCCAGCGACGCACCAGCGCCCGGTGCTCCGGGGCGACCGCGGCGGCGTCGAGGATCCGCTCCGCCGAGTCGGTTCCACCTGCCGCGGCGGACCATCCGGCGCGCACCAGGGCGGCGAGCATGGAGCGCAGCGCCGCCGCGTCCACCAGCCGCAGCGCGTCGAGGGCGGCGTCCTGGTCGAGCCCGGCGATCTCGGCGTCGGCGGCGGCCGCCACGTCCGCGGCGAGATCTCCGGCCGGTCGGGGCGCGACGGCACCGCGCGGTTCCACGTCCAGCTCCGCCCACGCGGCCGCCTCCGCCGCGGTGAGCTCGGCGCCGGTGAGCACCACCCGGCGCAGCGCGGACAGGTCCGTCATCAGCGCGGCGGGCAGGTCCGGGAGGGCCCGCGCCTGCTCGGCGGGCAGCACGGCGGTCTCCACCTCGGAACGCTCCAGCCAGGCCAGCAGCCGGGCGGGCGTCGCCGCCGGGTCGCCGAGCACGGCGGTTCCGCCCGCCGACCACACCGCGGCCGCCCCGTCGCCGGTGAGCACGCCGGTGCGTCCCGGTTCCGGGCCGAGCGCGGCGGCGAGGCCGGTGCCCGCGCCGAGCGTGGCGAGGAGGCCGCGCACCCGCTCGTCCGCTTCCGGTTCCCCGCCCAGCGCCGCCCGCAGCCGCGCGGCGGTCCGGGTCGCGGTGCCGGTCTCCAGCACGACGCGGTCGCCGAGCTCGGCCAGCACGTCGGCGACGTCCGCCGCGCCGGGGCGCACCGCGTGGAACAGCAGCTGCCCGGCGGCCGCCCACGGCGACCCGGGTTCCGGGTGCACGGCCCGCAGCTCGAACCCGGCGGCGCGCAGTTCGGCACGCCACCCGGCGTCGTCCAGGAACACCTCGCCGCTCGCGGCGCGCCGGTCGGTGTGCCGATCCCGGCCGTCCTCCGCGGACAGCAGGAACTGCATGGAGGTGAGCATCGCGCGGTTGTCCCGCACCGACTCGGTGCAGACGAGCTCCCCGCCGGGCGCCAGCAGTGCGCGGACGCGCGCCAGGGTCTCGCCGAGGTGGCGGGCGTTGTGCAGCACGTTGCCGGCCAGCACCAGGTCGGCGCTGCCCGCCGCGAAGCCCTGCGCGGCGAAGTCGGCGTCCACGTCGAGCAGTTCCGCCGCCAGCCCGAGCCGCTGCGCGACGGGCGCGAACAGCCGGGAGACGTCGGTGAACCGGTGCTCGACCGGCGCCCCGGCCGCCCGCACCGCGCGCAGCACGGCCTCGGTGGTCCCGCCGCCTCCGGCGCCGAGCTCCACCACGCGCAGCGGGGCGCGCCGGGAGGCGGCGGCGACCACGAGCGCGGCGCAGGTCTCGTTGAGGTGGTCGGTGAACGCGTTGCGCTGGTAGGCAGTGAGCGCGTCCAGCACGTCGTCCCCGTCGAACAGCAGGTCCTGCGCGCGCACCTCGTCGCGCAGCAGTTCCGGGAGCCGGTCCAGCGCGGCGCGGTGGAACCGCGCCATGCCGTCGGGGAAACCGAGTTCCCGGTAGTCGGCGGCGAGCCCGTCGACGTCCATCCCGGACGGTTCGGCGAGCCGGTAGCGGTCCTGCTCGGCGGTGAGCAGACCTTCCTCGCTGAGCGCGACGAGCCAGCGCCGCAGCAGCCACTCGTGGCGGGGTGCGACGCGCAGCGCGCGGCGGAGCTGGGCTTCGGTGACGGGCTGGGCTTCGCTCGCGGGCTGGGCACCCACCGCGTCCCGCAGCACCCGCAGCATCGCGGCCAGGCTGGTCCGCTCGACGCGCCGCAGCGCGTCCAGGGGCACGTTCACAGCACACCTTCCTCGTCGTCGTCCGCGGGCCAGGTCACCCGGGCGGACAGCTCGGCGACCACCGCGCGCGCGTCGAGCACGTCCGCGGCGTAGTGCCGCCCGGCCGGGACGGTCCCGGCGAGCACCGCGGCGACGGCGGCGGCCGCCACTTCCCCGCTGAGCTCGGCGTTGCCCGCCCCGTGCAGCACGGCGGTGCGGGACTCGGGCGCACCACCGCGTTCCCCGTCCGCGCGGACGGTCATCGTCACGAAGCGGGAGCGCCCGGCCAGGTCGAGCAGGCTCGCCCGGCGCAGGTCGGCGATCGCGGTGGCCCGGTCCGTCCCGCGCACCCGGTCGAACACGGCGGGCACGTGCTCGCCGCACAGCACGGTGCGCCAGTCGCCGCGCTCCAGGCCCAGCTCGGCGGCGAGGCGCTCGTCCTCGGTGCTGAGCTGGGTGAGCACGGTGACCCGGCCCGGGAAGTGCGGCAGCTCGACGTCGGTGCGCCGCGCCTCCCCGGTGCGGCGCACGCCGCCGCGCCAGCCCGCCGACGGGCGGGTGAGCCCGTCGGCGACGCCGTGCAGGTAGTCCGCCGCGGCGACCTCGGTGAACCGGTCGAGCAGTCCGAAGTGGACCTCGAGCGCGTCCACCCGGTCGAGCTCGGCGGCGACCGCGCGCGGGAACAACCCGGTCAGGCCCGGCCGCAACCCGGCCGAGAGGACCGCGACGCGGGGACCGGCGGGGTCCAGCAGCGCGTGCAGCGCCTCGTCCCCCGCCACGTCCACGTAGTCCGCGCCCGCGCGGTGCGCCGCGACGGCGAGCGCGTCGCCGATCTCCCGCGACGGCCCCGCGCAGTTGAGCAGCACGTCCAGCCCGGCGCAGAAATCGTCCACAGTAGACTTGGAACGGAAGTCCACCACCCGCTCCTCCGGCCCGGAAGGCGCGCTGCGCCCGCCGATCCGCACCGCGCACCCGCGTCCGCGCAACGCCCGCACCGCGTGCGAACCGACGTCCCCGCGCCCGCCGACGACTCCGACGACAGCGGTCACCGGTCCTGCTCCGCGGACACCAGGCGCCAGCCGCGGCTGCGGGTGCGCCGGTTCCAGAACTCCGCGTACCGGCCGTCCGCGGCCAGCAGCTCCTCGTGCGTGCCGCGTTCGGCGATGCGGCCGTCGTCGAGCACCAGGATCTGGTCCGCGGCGACCACGGTCGGCAACTTGTGCGCGATCACCACCAGCGTGGAGGTGCGCATCAGGCTGCGCAGCGCGTCCTGCACGTAGCGCTCGTTCTCCGGGTCCAGGGCGGCGGTCGCCTCGTCCAGCAGCACGATCGGCGCGCCCTTGAGCACGGCCCGCGCCACCGACACCCGCTGCCGCTCCCCGCCGGAGAGCGAGGCGCCACCCTCGCCGACCGGGGTGGCCCAGCCCTGCGGGAGCCGTTCGACGATCTCGTGCACGCCCGCCAGCCGCGCCGCCTCGCGCAGCTCCTCGTCGGTGGCGGCGGGCCGGCCGATGCGGATGTTCGCTTCCAGCGTGTCGTCGAACAGGTACACGTCCTGCATCACCAGCGACACCTGCTCGGCGAGCCCGGCCGTGCCCAGTTCGCGCACGTCCGCGCCGCCGACGCGCACCACCCCGGAATCCACGTCGAAGAACCGCATGATCAGCCGGGTGATGGTGGTCTTGCCGGAGCCCGAGGCCCCGACGACCGCGGTCATGGTGCGCGGGGGCACCCGCAGCGACACGTCCCGCAGCACCGGGTTCGCCGGGTCGTAGCCGAAGCGGACCGCGTCGAACTCGATCTCGCCGGGGCGGGTGACCTCGGCGGCCGCGGCCGGTTCGGCCAGCGGCTCCTCGTCGAAGATCTCCGCGAGCCGTCGCAGGTCGTTGCCGGCCATCCGCACCATGCCGCTGAGCCCGGCGACCTCGGTGAGCGGGCCGACGAACCGCGCGGCCAGCGCCAGCAGCGCCACCAGCGTCACCGGCTCGATCGCGGACCCCAGCACCAGCGCCACCCCGACCGCGACCAGCGCGGCGAAGGACAGCTGCACGGCGAGCCCGGAGGCCAGCAGCCGCGGCATCGTCTCGGTGAGCATCCGGCCCGCGGCGCGCCCGCGGCCGTCGATGGCCTCCTCCAGCGGCGCGTAGCCCTCGGCGCCGCGGCCGAACGCGCGCAGCGTCTGCTGGTTGCGGGCGAACTCCACCACGCGGTTCCCGGCGAGCGCGTCGGCGGCGTCGCGCTGCTGCTCGGACCGCCCGATCCAGTGCGCGGACCAGCGGTGCGTCAGGTACAGCAGCGGCGCGGCCAGCACCATCACCAGGCCGAGGCGCCAGTCGAGCACCAGCATCGCCACCGCCACCGTCGCGGGCGTGACGACACCGCTCACCACCGGGGTGAGCAGGTGCGCGAACACGTTGGTGACCATGAAGGTGCCGCCGGTGGCGCTGCGGGAGAGCCTGCCGACCTTCTCCGAGCTGAACCAGCCCAGCGGCAGCGAGGCCACGTGGTCGCCGAGGCGGCGGTGCAGGGTCCCGAGGGTGACCAGCGCCAGCCGGAATCCCTGCATCGCCTGCTGGTAGCGGGCGACGCAGGTCGCCAGCACGGCGATCGCCAGTGCGCCCAGCCAGCGCCAGGCGGCACCGGTGTCGCCGCTGAGCACGGCGCCCAGCACCGGCACCAGGAAGGCCATCGCCAGCCCTTCCAGCACCGCGTACCCGACCAGCCAGGCCAGGTAGGAGCGCAGCGCACCGCGGTGCTGCGGCCCCAGGATCGTCGCCAGGTGCCTGATCATCGTGCTGCTCCTCCCCCGTCGGGCGCCCCGGCGGTGCTGTCGGTGGTCGACTCGTGCTCGGCCCACATGCGCGCGTAGCGGCCGTCCGCGGCGAGCAGTTCCGCGTGCGTGCCCTGCTCGGCGACGCGGCCGCGTTCGACGACGACGATCCGGTCGACGTCGGTGATGGTGGACAGGCGGTGCGCGATCACCAGGACGGTGCGGCCGCGCGCGACGGCGGACAGCGCCTCCTGGATCTCGGCTTCGGATTCCGGGTCGGCGTAGGCGGTGGCCTCGTCCAGCACCAGCACCGGGGTGTCGGCGAGCAGCGCGCGGGCGATGGAGACGCGCTGCGCCTCCCCGCCGGAGAGCACCGCGTCCTCGCCGATCACCGACTCGTAGCCGCGGGGCAGCCGGGTGATGCGTTCGTGGATGCGGGCGGCTTCGGCGGCGGCGACCAGTTCCCGCTCGGTCGCGGCGGGCCTGCCCAGCCGCAGGTTGTCGGCCACGGTGCCGTGCAGCAGCTGCACGTCCTGCAGCACGAACCCGACGTGCCGGTACAGCTCGGCGGGCGCGATCTCGCGGACGTCGACACCGCCGAGCCGGATCGCCCCACCGGTGACGTCGTAGAACCGCGGCAGCAGCTTCGCCAGCGTGGACTTGCCCGCGCCCGACGGGCCGACGAGCGCGGTGACCGTGCCGGGGCGGCAGGTGAGGTCCACGCCGCGCAGCACCGGTTCGTCCGCGGCGTAGCCGAACTCCACCGCGTCGAACTCGACGAGGTTGCCCTGCGGGCTGCGCGGTTCCGCGGCCACCGGCAGCGCCGGGGCGGACAGCAGTCCGGACAGCCGTTCGGCGGCGGCGACGGCCTTGCGCTGCGCGGTGAAGCCCTGGTTGAGGGTGAGCAGCGTCGAGGGCAGCACCACGGCCACCAGCACCTCGGCGAGCACGTCGATCGGCGTCACCCAGCCGCGCTGCACGAACCAGGTGCCGCCCGCCACGCCGACCAGCGCGATCACCGGCACCGACAGGGCCATCGAGGTCAGCGCCTCCAGCCGCAGCACCGGGCGGACCCACCCGGCGTAGCGCTCGCCGAACTCGTCGACGGCGCGCCGGTAACCGGCGTGCGCCCGGCCGGTCTGCCCGAACGACTTCACCACGGCGATGCCGTGCACGAACTCCGCGATGGCGGCGCTGACGCGGGCGAACCCGGAGTCCATCTCGCGCATCTTGTCGGCGAACCCGCGCATCATGAACCCGTAGGCCACGAAGTAGATCGGCAACGTCGCCAGCGCCAGCAGCGCCAGCCGCCAGTCCACCCACAGCAGGTAGGCCAACCCGCCGAGCGGCAGCACCACCGCCCCGGCCAGCTCCACGTCGTGGTGCGCGATCAGGTGGTGCAGGTCGTCGACGTCGTCCTGCGCGGCCTTGCGCACCCGGCCCGAGTTGGTCTCCGAGTACCAGCCGAGCCCGACCTCGCCGAGCTTGCGGACCAGCCTGCGGCGCAGCTCGGCCTGCATCCGGCCGTCGGCCAGGTGCGTGATCCACAGCGCCGCGCCGGTGCAGCTCCAGCCGAGCACCGTGCCGACCGCGATGACCACCGCGGTCCAGGCCACCCGGGTGGCGTCCAGCGGCCCCGGCGCCAGCAACGTGCGCCCCAGCTCGGCGATCCCGACGAACGGGGCGAGCGTGGTCAACGCCCCGATCCCGCCGAGCAGCACCCCGAGCCGCGTCATCGGCGCGATCGGGCGCCGCAGCTCGGCGAGCGCCGAGCTGCCCTGCTCCGCTCCTCCAGCGGCTGTTGTCATGCGTGCGCTCCCTGCTCCTCGACGTCCGCGCGCAGCGGTTCGGCCAACCGGTCCGCGACGATCTGCACTTGTGGGGGTTCGATGACGCTGAAGTGGTCGCCGGGCACGTCGGAGACCGCGAACCCGCCGAGGCAGGTGCGTTCCCAGAACGGCGCGGCGAAGTGCCCTACCCCGGCGGTGAGGCCGAAGGTCTGCTGCTGGTCGGCCCGCAGGAACCGCATGTCGCCGGCGTAGGGCTCCGGGTCGAAGCGAGCGGCGATCATGCTGTGCCTGCACACCCGGAACAGGGTCGGCACCATCTCCGGCTCGACCGGGACGCCGGCGTTCTCGGCGGCGGCGCGGGCGTACTCGGCGAGCCGGTCCCGCTGGTCGATCCGGGCCCGGCGGGTGGCCGCCTCGGCGACCGCGGTGAGCCCCGGGTCGTCGCGCAGCGCGGCGATCGCCCCGGCCGGGACCTTGCCGGAGCACTGCTCCATCAGCGTCTGCACGGCGCGGTGCACGTCCGCGGCGTCCACTTCGGGCCCGAAGACGGAGGCGACCGGGTCCAGCCCCAGGTTCGGCACGAAGATCGATTCGAAGGCGAGTTCCTCGTCGGTCTCGATGAACATCGGGATGCTGTCGACCAGCGTCAGGTCCACGACCTCCAGGCCCCGTTCGGCCAGCCGCCGCGCCACCTCGGTGGCCAGCAGCCCGCCGAGGCAGTAGCCGACGAGCTGGAACCGGGTGTGGCCCTCGTCGACGAGCCGCCGCGCGTAGTCGTCGGCGACGCGGGGGATCAGGTCCTCGGCGGGGATCGCGCAGTACGCGTCCCAATCGGCGACCGCGAGCCCCACCACGGGGCCGAGCCGCTGCTCGGCGAGCGCGGCGCCCAGGTGCTGGAAGTAGTCCATCGTGCCGAGCGCCGCGTGGAACAGCACCCGCACCGGCCCGTCGACGTCCTGCGACCCGAACGGCACCAGCAGCGAGCCGCCCCGTGCCGCGCGCACCGGCGCCACCTCGGGTTCCCGCCCGGCTCGCAAGGCGGCGAGCAGCGCGGTCACGGTGGGCTCGTTGAGCATCTGGCGCAGCAGCGTGTCGTAGGCGAAGTCCGCGGCCTCCGGGACCTCCTCGCGCAGCCGGCCCGCGACGCGCGCCAGGATCAGCGAATCCGCGCCGCGGTGGTAGAAGTTCTCGTCCGGCCCGATCCGCTGCACGCCGAGCGCGGAGGCCCACAGCGCGCACAGCCGCGCCGCCAGCTCGTCCCCGCCGTCCACATCGGACTCGACCGCGGTGCCGACGGGTTCGGCGGGCCGCCATCCGGCCAGCGCCGCCCGGTCGATCTTCCCGTTGCGGGTGACCGGCAGCGCGTCCACCAGCTGCAGATGCGCGGGCACCATGTGCGCGGGCAGCCGCTCCCGCAGGAACCGCTCCAGCGCCGCCGGGTGCGGGGCCGCGCGGTCGGCCCCGACCCGCGCGGCGAACAGGTGCATCCCCTGCGCGGCCATCGGGTGTTCGTCACCGGGCAGGCACAGCACTTCTTCGGCACCGGCCTCGGCGAGCAGCGCGCGCCAGCGGTCCCGGTCCAGCAGGGTGCTCGCGCCGCGTTCCCGGTCGCCGTCCGCCGGATCCATCATGAAGCCCTGGGTGAGCAGGATCTGCGGGTGCTCGCCGGTCGGTTCGGTGAACACCAGCCAGCCGCCGGGGGCGAGCAGTTCCACGGCGGTGCGCAGCGCGGCGGCCACGTCCTGGGCGCTGTTGAGCATCCCGGCGCACAGCACCACGTCCGCGGAGTTCGGCGTCGCGCCCTGCGCCCGCAGGTCGCCGTCCACGTCGAGCAGGCCGAACCGCAGCCCGGGCACTCCGGCGAACTCCTCCTGCGCGGCGGGCAGGAAGAACGGGGTGACGTCGGTGAACAGGTAATCCACCTCGAACCCGTCGAGCAGCGGCAGCACCGCCGAGGTGGTCGCGCCGGTGCCCGCGCCGAGTTCCAGCACGCGCAGCGGTTCCGGTCCGTCGTGCCCGGCGGCGATGCGGTGCAGCACGGCGGCGGCGCCGTGGTTGGCGTAGCGCATCGCCGGGTCGTCGCGGTACACCGCCCGCGCCGGTTCGTCGCGGCCCTGCGGGAACAGCAGCTCGAACGGGTTCTGCTCGTCGTCGAGCAGCGCGTGCAGGCGGCCGACGTGGTCGCGCTGGTAGCGCACGAAGTCCGGGGTGCACAGACCGCGCTCGCAGTGCCGTTCCACCTGCTGCCAGGCGCGTTCCACGTCCTCGCCGGAGACGTCCGCGGCGATCCGCAGCAGCCCGTCCCGCTCGGCGACCTCGCCGCCGTCGAGGAGGCAGCGCAGCCAGCGGCGCACCAGCCAGCGGTGCCGCTCGTGCGGCTGGGCGGCGTCGACCACCGCGTCCTCGTCGCGCGGGGCGGCGAAGGCGCCGCGGGCGCGCAGCGCGTGCAGCATGGACAGCCGCGCCGCGCGGTGCAGGTCGTGCAGGTAACGCTCGACGTCCTCGGCGGTGAGCCCCGCGACCTGGCGGTCGGCGAACTTCGCCGCGGCGGTGCGCAGCCGTTCCCGGCCGCGCTCGTCGCGGTCCGGCTCGGCGACGCGGGCGGGTTCGGTGAAGCCGAGCAGCGCCCGCTCCCCGCCCTCACCGGCGACGACGGCGGCCGCCGCACCGACCTCCGGGTGGGCCAGCAGCGCGGCCTCCACCTCGCCGAGTTCGATGCGGTGGCCGCGGATCTTCACCTGGTCGTCGCGCCTGCCGAGGAACTCGATCTCCCCGCCGGGCAGGTAGCGGCCGAGGTCGCCGGTGCGGTAGAGCCGCTGCCCGTCGGCGGGGTGCGCGACGAACCGGTCCGCGGTCAGCTCCGCGTCCCCGAGGTACCCGAGCGCGAGTCCCGCGCCGGTGATGCACAGCTCGCCGGGAGTCCACACCGGACAGTCCCGCCAGTCCGCGTCGAGCACCCGGAAACCCTGGTTCCGCAACGGTGTTCCGTACGGGATGCTCGTCCACGACGGGTCCACCCGGTCGATCGGGTGGTGGATCGACCAGATCGACGCCTCGGTCGCGCCGCCCAGCGAGACCAGCTCGGCGGCCGGGGCGAACCGGGCCAGCTGATCGGGCAGCGTCACCGGGATCCAGTCGCCGGACAGCAGGCCCAGCCGCAGGCCCGGCAGCACCGCGGGCTCGGAATCCAGGTAGTTCACCAGCATCTGCAGCTGGGCGGGCACCGAGTTCCACAGCGTCACGCCGTGCTCGGCCACCAGTTCCGCCCAGTGCGAGGGGTCCGCGCCGCGCTCCGGGTCGGGCAGCACCAGCTCGCCTCCGGCGGCGAGCACCCCGAACACGTCGTAGACGGACAGGTCGAAGCCGAGCCGGGCCAGGCCCAGCACCCGGTCCCGCTCGGTGACGCCGAACCGCTCGGTGACGTCGTCCACGGTGTTGCGCGCGGCGCGGTGGCTGATCACCACGCCCTTCGGCGCCCCGGTCGAACCGGACGTGTAGATGACGTAGGCCGGGTCGTCCGGCGCGGTCGCGGGCCGCGGCGGCGCGGTCGCGGCGGGTTCGAGCCGGTCCAGCTCGGTCACCACCAGCTCGTCCGGCAGGTCGGTGGTGCGGGACTGCACGAGCACCCGGCGCACCCCGGCGTCGGCGAGCACCCGGTCCCGGCGCACCCGCGGCTGGTTCGCGTCGATCGGCAGGTAGCAGCCGCCGGCCAGCAGCACGCCCAGCACGCCCACGACCTGCTCGGGACCGCGGTCGACCAGCACGGCGACGCGCTCCCCCGGTTCGATCCCGTCGAGCCGCCGCGCCACCTCGGCCGCGAGCCCGGCGAGCTCGCCGTAGCGCAGCGCACCGCCCGGGTGGCGCACCGCGATCGCGTCCGGCGCGCGGGCGGCGCGCGCCAGGACCCCGTCCTGCAGCAGACCGTCCGGGACCGGCCCGGCGGTGTCGTTGGCGCGGGCGCGCTCGGCCCGCTGCCACTCCGGCAGGCCCACCGGTTCCGGCAGCTCCCACGCGGCCGCGTCCGCGGCCAGCGAGCGCAGCAGTTCCTCGAACGCGGCGAACATGTCCGCGACGAGCCCGTCGGGGAAGATGCCGCGGCGAACGTCCCAGTCCACCACCAGTTCCCCGGACCCGTCGTTGACCTGGCAGTCCAGGAAGACCTGCGGGGTCTGGGTGATGCCCTCGCCGAGCACGCGACCCGCACCGGACCCACCGCTGGGCCCGAGACCGAGCGCGCTGGTGAACACCACCGGCATCAGCGCCGCCTCCTGGCCGCGGGCGCGGGCCAGGTCGCGGATCACCTCCACGCCGGAGTGCAACCGGTGGTCCAGGTCGGTGAACAGCCGCGCGCCGCGCCGCGCGGCGCGCTCCCCCAGCGAGGTCCCGGCCATCCCGTCCACGTCCAGCAGGCTCACCGAGGTGAAGTCGCCGACGAGCCGATCCACCTGCGGGTGCAGCGGCAGCCGGTTCAGCAGGGTGAGGTTGAGGGTGAAGCGGCGGCGCGCGCTCCAGCGGTCCAGCACCGAGGCGTAGGCCGCGAGCACCGCGTTGGCGGCGGTGATCCCGCGCGCCCCCGCCTGGGCGCGCAACTCGTTCCAGTCCTGTTCGGACAGCCGGAACCGGTGCCGGTCGAAGCGGACCTCACCGGTGCCGCTGCCGGTGCGCATCGGCAGTTCCGGCGCGGGCGGCAGATCGTCCACCTTGGACTTCCAGTACTCGCGGTCGCGGCGGTACCGGGCCGTGTCGCGCAGCCCGCGCTCGGCGAGCAGGTAGTCCCGGAAGGTGATCTCCAGCTCGGGCAGCTCGGCCGCGCGGCCCGCCAGCACCAGGTCCAGCTCGTCCAGCAGCACCCCGGCGCTGCCCCAGTCCGCGATGAGCGAGTCCAGCGAGAAGTGCAGCAGGTCGCCGTCGTCGGTGCGGGTCAGCCGCAGCTCGAACAGGGGCCACACCGCGGTGTCGTAGCGCCGGTGCCCCAGTTCCTCCCGGACCGCGGCCAGGTGCGCGGCGACCGCGTCCGGCCCGGCACCGCGCAGGTCGGTGCAGGCCACCTCGCAGCGCGGCACCTCCGGCAGCACCTGCTGGTAGCCGTCGGCCGACACGGTGGCGCGCAGCATGTCGTGCCGCCCGATCAGCAGGTTCCACGCGGCGACCACCGCGTCCGGCTCCAGGCTCGGGTAGCCGACCTCCAGGTACCCGTGGCAGGCGACGCCGCCGTAGCCGAAGGAATCGCGCCTGCCCAGCAGGTACGCGGTCTGCACGTCGGTGAGCGGGAACGGTTCGCCGCGGGCGTCCGGGTCGGCGCGCACCTGGCCGGCGTCCTGCTCGCGGTCCAGCAGCGCGAGCACCTCGTCCTTTTGCGCGCGCAGGGCGTCGCGGTGCTGCTGGGTGAGCGCGCCCTTCGGGGCGCGGAACCGGATCTGCCCGTCCTCGCTCCACAACCGGACGCCCAGGTCCTGGAGCTCGAAAATGATCTCGTCAGCGTTCATGGGTGCGGCACTCCTCGCCGGGCACGGGGGCGGTCTGGGCTGGGTCGGTCTGGGCTGGGGCGGTCGGGTCGGAGCTCGTCGGCAGCGGTTCGGTCGGGTCCGCGCTCGCCAGGTCCAGGTCGGCCGGGTCGACGTCGACCGGGTCGGCGCTGGCCAGGCCCGGGTCGGCCGGACCGGCATCGGCCGGATCGGTGCAGGACTGGTCGGTGCAGGACTGGTCGGCGTCGGCGTCGGCCGGACCCGCATCGGACCGGCCGGGTTCAGCCGAGCCGGAACCGACCGCGGCCGGTTCGCTCGGATCGGCGTCGCGCGGACGGCGTGCCGGCCGCCGGTCCAGCAGCCGCAGCGCGGCGGCCTCCGGATCCGGCGCCAGCAGTTCGGCGGTGGGCCCGGCCGCGGCCGTGCCCCCGGCGGCGAGCACGAGCACCCGGCCCGACCGGCGCGCCGCGATCTCCGGGTCGTGGGTGATGAGCACGACGCCGAGCCGCAGCCGCTCGCGCAGCTCGTCCAGCAGGTCGAGCACCTCGTCGCGGGTGTCCGCGTCGAGCGCGGAGGTCACCTCGTCGCAGACCAGCACCTCCGGGCGGCCCGCCAGGGCGCGGGCCAGCGCGACCCGCTGGCGCTGGCCGCCGGAGAGCTCGCCGGGGAGCCGGTCGGCCAGGTCGGCGGGCAACCGGACCGCGTCCAGGAGCCGCCGGACCTCCGCCGCGCGTTCGCCCGCATCCCGCATCGAGCGCAGCAGCCGCAGCGGCCGGTCCAGCGCGGTGCGCACGTCCTGGCGCGGGTGCAGCGCGTCGGCCGGGTGCTGCGCCACCAGGGCGATCCCGGCGCGGCCCCGCCGGTCACGTCGCCGCACGTCCGGGTGCAGCGGTGCGCCGCGCAGGAGCAGTTCACCGGCCCCGGCGGGGTGCAGGCCGACGATCCGGCGGGCCAGGGTGCTCTTGCCCGCGCCCGAGACGCCCAGCACCGCGACGCAGTCGGATTCGCGCACGTCCAGGTCGACGCCGGCGAAGACCTCGCGCGACCCGTGGTGCGCGGCGAGCCCGCGCACCCGCAGCAGGTCGGCGCCCGCGGACGCCGGCGCCGGGTGGAGCGGTGGTTCGCCTCCGGCCCGGTCCGGGGTGCGACGGGGCCGAGCCGGCACCGCACCGGTCCCGCCGGGCCGGGCGTCCGCCCGGGCCGGGACCACCGCGCCGTCCTCGACCGCCACGACCCGGTCCACCTGGGACCGCAGCGCCGCGACGTCGTGGCTGATCCACAGCAGCGCCACCCCGTCGTCCCGGGAGCGCGCGATCTCGGCGGCCACCTCGCGGCGCGCCAGCACGTCCAGCGCCGTGGTCGGTTCGTCCAGCACCAGCAGGCGCGGGCGCCGCGCGAGGGCGGCCGCCAGCACGACCCGCTGCTGCTGGCCGCCGGAGAGCTGGTGCGGGTAGCGCTCGGCGAGCGCGGCGTCCAGGCCGACCCGGTCCAGCAGTCCGGCGAACTGCTCGGCGCGGCGCCGCCGCGGCACCGGGCCGGTGATGGTCAGCAGGGTGGAGCGGACCGTCGCGTACGGGTTCAGCGCGGCACCCGGGTCCTGCCCGACGTAACCGACGAGCCCGCCGCGCACCCCCGGCCCCGGCGCGGGCAGCACGTCCCTCCCGGCGACGAGGCTGCGGCCACCGTCGTGGCGCAGTCCGGGCCGCAGCGCGCCCAGCAGCGCGAGCGCCATCGTGGTCTTCCCGGAACCGGAGGCCCCGACCAGCCCGACGGCCTCACCGTCCATGATGGACAGATCGACGCCGCGGAGCACCGGGGCCCCGCCCGCGGAGACCCACAACCCGCGCAGTTCGGCGATCACGCGATCACGCTCCTGGCCCGGCGCCCCGCGCCGTCGGCGATGAAGTGGGTGCCGACCGCCAGCAACCCGATGCCCAGCACCGGCGCCAGCAGCGCCCACGGCTGCAACGACACCCCGGGCAGCGCCTCCACGATCAGCAGTCCCCAGTCCGAATCGGTCCCGCTCAGCCCGAGGAACCCGGCCGCGGCGGCCAGGTACACGGCGGAGACGAAGCGCAGCACCGCGTCGGCCAGCAGCGGACCGGCGACCAGCGGCAGCACTTCGCGGCCGAGCAGCCAGCCCCAGCCCTCACCGCGGGCGATCGCGGCCTCCAGGTGACCGCGCCCGAGCACCTGATCGGCGGCGGCGCGCGCCACCCGCGCGGTCAGCGGGGCGCCGGTGAGCACCACCGCCAGCACCAGCCCGGTGCGATCGGGCAGCGCGGTGAGCACCAGCAGCAGCACCAGGATCGGCGGCACCGCAGCCAGCACGTCCAGCGGTCGCAGCACCAGCGCCGCCGCCCAGCGCCGCGAGCCGGCGACGAGCGAGGCGAACAGCCCGGCCAGCGCACCCACCGCGGACCCGCCCAGCGCGGCGAGCGCGCTGGTCAGCAGCAGCGGCCTGCCGCCGTGCAACATCCGGGACAGCACGTCGCGCCCCAGGTGGTCGGTGCCGAGCAGCCCGACCGCGCCGGGCGCGGCGAACGGCGGCCCGACCGGCCTGCTCGGCGAGTGCGGGGCGAGTTCCGGGCCGAGCAGCACCAGCAGCAGCACCGCGGCGAACAGCACCCAGCCCAGCCGGATCGAGAGCGCGCGCATCACCGCACCGCCCCCGTCCGCAGCCGCGGTGTCAGCAGCACCACGGCGAGGTCGGCCAGCACCAGGGCCAGCAGCATCGCCGCGCCCAGCAGCAGCACCAGCGCCTGCACCACCGGCAGGTCCCCGGTCTGCACCGAGGAGACCAGCAGCTGCCCGATCCCCGGGTAGCCGACGATGTTCTCCACCAGCACCGCACCGCCGACGGACGCGACGGCGGTGATCAGCCACACCTGCACCGCCACCGGCAGCACCGCGGGCACCACCGCGCGGCGCAGCACGACCGAGCCGCGAACTCCGCTCAACCGCAGGAACTCCACCTGCGGTGAGTCCACTGCGGACACCGCGGCACCGCGGATCACCCGCGTCGCGTACGCCAATCCGGCCAGCAGCAGGCCGAGCACCGGCAGCACCAGCATCTCGGGCCGCAGCAGCGGATTCGTCCCCGCGGGCACCAGCGATACGGCGGGCAGCCAGCGCAGCGTCACCGCGAACAGCACGACGAGCCCGCCGGTCACCGCGAATTCCGGCACCGACACCAGCAGCAGCGCACCCGTGGAGATCGCCCGGTCCGCGGCGCGCCCGCGGCGCCACGCGGCGAGCACGCCCAGCAGCAGCGAGCACGGCACCAGCAGCACCCAGGCCAGCCCGGCCAGCAGCACCGAGTTCCCCACCCGGTCGGCCAGGAGTTCGCCGACCGGCCGCCCGGTCGCCGACGTCCCGAGGTCGCCGCGGACCAGCCCGGCGAGCCAGTCGCCGTAGCGCGCCGGCACCGGCCGGTCCAGCCCGAGGTGCGCGCGCACCTGCGCGATCCGTTCCGGACCGGAGGTGGCACCCAGCCGCGCGGTGACCGGATCACCGGGCAGCAGGTCCACGCCGACGAACACGGCGAACGACAGCAGCACCAGCAGCAGCGCGCTGATCGCGAGGCGGCGCGGCAGCGCTCGCCAGCCCGCGCCGAGTTCGCGGCCCACCGGGCCGGTCCTGCCGAGGAGGCCGGATCCGCTCATCGGCCCCGGCCTGCCCACCAGGTCGGTTCCGCCCATCAGGCCAGCCCCGCTTTCCCGAAGTACGGGTACTTGGCCTGGTCCCGGATCTCCAGGCCGGCGACCTCCCGCCGGGCCATCCCGAGCACGTCGGCCAGCCCCCACACCACGGTGTTGCCGCGGTCGAACATCACGTCCTGCACGTCCTGCCAGGCGCGGGCGCGGTCCTGCTCGGCGGTGCTCGCCATCGCGCGCTCCAGCGCCGCCGCGAGCTCCGGGTCGGGCAGCGACAGCGACGGGATCCCGGCGAGGCGCCCGTAGGCCACGGCCAGCGGGTAGGTGCCGAGCGCGAAGGTCACCGAGTCGGCTTCGGCGATGGCCGAGCTCTCGAAGAACTCGGCGAGCCCGACCAGCTGGGCCTGCGCGTCGAGGCCGATCTCCCGCAGCTGCTCGACGAACAGCTGGGTGGCGGCGTTGTAGCCGTTCTCGTACTCGGCGGAGCGGGCCACGACCCGCGCGCCCGCCACGCCTGCTTCCCGCACCAGCTCGCGCGCCCGCCGCACGTCCCGCGGCAGCGGCGGCCGGTCGTCGAAGTGCGCGCTGCCCGCGCCGAACAGGTCGTTGCCGGGCACGCCGAAGCCGAGCAGCGCGGTGTCCACCAGCGCCTGCCGGTCGACGCCGAGGCGGACCGCTTCGCGCACCCGGGGGTCGTCGAACGGCGCCTTCGTCGCGTTGAGCACGAACGCGTAGCCGGTGCGCTGCCGCGGCCCGGCGGTGCGGATCTCCAGCTCGGCGCTCGGCGCCCCGGCGCGGGCCTGCACGAACGGGATGTCGCCCGCGTAGTCGGCCTGCCCGGCGGCGACCGCGTTCACCTTCGCCTGCTGGTCCGGCAGGCTCAGCAGCACCAGTTCGTCGACGGGCGCGGGTCCGTCCCAGTGGTCGTCGAAGCGGACGAGGCGGGTCTGCCTGCCGGGTTCGAACTCGGCGACGCGGAACGGGCCGGTGCCGACGGCCTCGTCGAAGGACGCCCCGGCGCGCACGATCTTCGCGGGGAACGCGGCCAGCAGCAGCGCCGGGTCGCCGATCGGCGTCGAGGTCGGCACCCGCACCGCGAGCCGGTCCAGCACTTCCGCCCCGGCGACGTCGAAGTAGGTGCCGAGCTCGCTCGGGTACGGCCGGTCCGGCGAGGTCATGTACCGCAGGCTGTGCACCACGTCGGCGGCGCTGAACGGCGATCCGTCGTGCCAGCGCACCCCGTCGCGCAGCCGGAGGGTGAACGAGCGCGCGTCGGCGGCGACCTCTAGCCCGAGGGCGAGCGCGGGTTCGGCCGTGCCGTCGTGCAGCACGAACAGCGTGTCGTAGACGGCGCCGCTGCGGACCAGGTCGACCGGTGCTCCGCCCGCGAACGGGTCGAGGCTCTCCGCGGCCCCGGCTCCGCCGAACGCGGCGCGCAGCACTCCCCCGCGGCGCGGCACCCGGCCTGCGTCCTCCGGGACCGGGCCGCTCCCGGCGGCACCGCTCGCGCAGCCCCCGAGCACCGCACCGGTTCCGGCGGCGCCGAGCGCGATCCCGGCGAGCCGGAACAGCTCGCGGCGAGAGCGGATCATGGGGTGCCTCCTGCTTTTCCCGGTCCGGCGCGCGGTGCGCCACCGGATCGACATCGATGATCGTTTTCAACTGGTTCGGACGTGCGGTCCCGCCGGAAGGGGCGGGGAGAGGGGCGCGCTAGCCGTCCGCGGGTGCCGCGCGCAGCACGGCGCCGTGCGTGAGCGCCGGATCCACGTCGTGGTCCAGCCCGGCGATCTCGATCGCCAGCACTCCGGTGACCGGTGCTTCCCGCACCCGGAAACCGGGGGCGTCGCCGACGAGGGCGCGGAACGCGGGCAGGTCCCGCGCCCGCACGCCCACCTCGACGGTGCGCAGCGCGGTGGCCCCGTTCGGGTGCGCCACGGCGGGCGGGTGCTGCGGCGGGTCGTACGGGGTGACCAGGAACGGCAGCCGGTCGTTGCGCGGGTAGGCGAAGGAGAACTCGGTGCGCGCCCCGTCCGGGCGCCGCCGCTTCCAGCGCACGGCGCGCCCGCTGGGCACCCCGGCTCGGGCGAGCGCGGCGAGGCGTCCGGCGAACCCGTCGCGAGGGGTCAGCACGGCGACGTCGCAGAAGCCCTCGGCCTGGCGCGCCCAGCGCACCATGCGCTTCCCCGCGCCGCGGCCGAAGAACAGCTCCAGCGGCAGCCGGAGCCACCGCGCACCGCGCGGCGTGGTGAGCAGTTCGACGATCGGGCCGTCCGGGAACCACACGTGCGCGTGCAGCGCCCGCTCCTCGGCGGTGGCGAAATCGACCTGGAACCCGGCGGCGCGGAAGTCCGCGACCGCGGCCGCGAGGTCGTCGACCCGCAGCAGCACGTGACTGCACCGGGCGCTCATCGGACCAGCTCCCGCCGGTCGACGACGGGTGGTTCCGCGGGCCGGACCACCTCGGGCATGCCGAGCTTCGCGGTGAGGTCGGCCCAGGCCGTCGCCACCGACAGCGCCCACTGCCCGGCGGCGGTGCGGCGGGCGGGTCGATCGATGTCCGCGCGCAACCGCAGCAGCGAGGCCCGCACCGCGCCGGGCCACAGCCGCGCGAACACGTCGTGGAAGGTGCCGGGCGCCTCCTGCAACACCGAGGTGCTGGGCACCGCGAGCCGTTCGGTGCCCGGCCCGGCGAGCACGAGCCTGCCGGTCTCGTCGCGCGGCGAGTGCAGCCGCGGGTTCCACAGCACCGGTCCGTGCGTGTCGGCCAGTTCCAGCACTCCCGCGTCGGTGCCGACCGAGATCCGGTGCAGCAGGTGCGAGTGGTTGTCCGGGTCGTCCGGGTGCACCTGGTTCTGCACCCGCAGCGTCACCGGCAGGCCACCGACCACGGCGTGCAGCGCGCGGAACGGTTGCGGTTGCGCCGCGAGCACCGCGAGCCGCTCGGGCACCGGATCGCAGTCGCCGAACGCCCACGGCCGCAGCGCGCCCGCGACCCGGCCGAGCACGTCGAGCAGCGGGAGCAGGACCTGGCTGTTGCAGGCGGCGTCGACGAACCGCAGCGCGTGCTCGGCGCGCAGCCGGGCCACCGCGTCCAGGAAGGTCCGCACCGGCTCGATGTCGTGGTAGAGCGTGTTCACCGCGTACGCGGCACCGCCGTCCCGGGCGGCCCGCAGGTTCTGCGCGATCTCCTCGGCGTGCACCGGGTGTTCCTGCAGCACGTGGGTGCCGCGGCGCAGGAACTCCCGCGCCAGCTCCGATCCGGTGCCGCCGGTGGCGCCGGAGCGCACCACGACGCAGACCACGTCCACGTCCGCGGGGACCTCGCTCGGGTCCGCGTAGGACGGGACGCCGCGCTCCGCGGCGAGCGCGCGGGAGAACGCGCTGCCCTGGGACAGGATTCCGGCCAGTTCGAAGGATTCCGGGTCCGAGCGCACCGCGTCCAGGTAGATCCGCCCGAACGCGGTGCCCGCGACCACGATCCGCAGCGGCCGCGCCCCGGTCACGGGGTCACCGCCGGTTCCGCGGCGGGCACCAGGTGGCGGCAGACGCTGCGCAGCTTCTCGCGGGTCTCCTCCAGCTCCCGGTCCGGGTCGGAGTCCGCGACCACGCCCGCACCCGCGCGCAGCCAGGTGCGGCCGTCCTTGCGGTAGACGCTGCGCAGCACCAGGGCCGCGTCCAGCTCGTCGCCGTCCACGGCGACGACCGCGCCGCTGTAGAGGCCGCGTTCCTCGCGTTCCAGCCGCCGGATCAGCGCCCCGGCCGGTTCCTTGGGGATGCCGGAGGCCGTGACGGCGGGGAACAGCGCGGCCAGCGCGTCCCACGCGTCGGCTTCGGCGCGCAGCACGCCGCTGAGCTCGGAGGCCAGGTGCTGCACGCTGCCGCGCTCCTCCACGTGCATGAACTCCGCGACGCGCACCGAGCCGGGCGCGCACACGCCGTCGAGCTCCTGCGCCGCGAGCCGCACCGAGATCGCGTGCTCGTAGACCTCCTTGGCATCCCGGTAGAGCTCGGCGCGCAACGCACCATCCACTTCGGAATCTCCTGCCAGCGCGCGGGTTCCGGCCAGCGGTTGCGTGGTGACGACGCGGCCGGGACCGACCTTCGCGACGATCTCCGGGCTGTACCCGGCCGCCTCCCAGCCGCCGAGGCGGAGCAGGAACGAGCGCGCCGGGGTGTTCGCGCGGCGCCCGGCGAGGTAGGTGGCGGCGAGGTCGATCTCGCCGGGCACCGGGACCGGGCGGGACAGGATCACCTTGTCCAGCCGGCCGGCGCGGATCTCGGCGACCGCGTCGCGGACGCCCGCGCGGTACTCCTCGGCGCCGTGCTCCAGCAGGTCGGCGTCCGCCGGGACGGGCTCGGCCGCGGTCGCCGCCCGCAACCTCCGTTCGAGCCGGTCGAGCTCGGCGACGTCGGCGGCGCGCAGCAGCGCGGTCCCGCCGTCGACGACGACCTCCCGCTCCGGCACCAGGAACCAGGCGAGCACGTCCTCGGCGGCGACCGCGTCGCGGTGGGCCTGCGAGAGCTCGAAGCTGACCCAGCCGCACGCCCGCGGCCCGCCCGGCGCCTCCGCTCCGCCGAGCGAGCGCAGCGCGTCGCCCGCCGCGGCGAGCGGGTGCGTCCGCAGCGGGAACTCGGTGCGCCGCGCACCGTGCACGAGGGTCGCGCCGGTCGCGCGGACCTGGACTTCGGCCTGCCGCCCCTCGGCCCACCGGATCGCACCGCCGTGCTCGTAGAGCACGTGCTGGTCGGCCGACTCCGCGCAGAGCCCGGCGGTCGCGGCGAGCGCGTCGCCGTCGAACTGGATGCGGCGTTCCACCGCACCGCCAACGGAGGTCATCTGATCGTCTCCCACTTTCCCGTGCTTGATCGCGATCGCGCACGGCCCCAGTTGCGGGTGGCACCGATCGGCGCCACCCGGCTTAGTGAATCCACGGCGCACGGATCACGGTCCGTCACGCCATCCCAGTCAACTTAGGTTAGGCTAACTAGAGTTGATCGCGCCCGCAAGCGCACTCCGCCTCATCGCCGCACCGTGCGCGACCACCATCTAAGACGCTGTTGAAAATGATTGTCAATGCGATTAGTGCTGAGTGTTGCAGCACAGGAGCCCATGGACTGATCGGAGTAGCGGAATATCGAGCATCGGGCGCAACGATTGCGTGACGCGGCTCTCGAAGATCCGCCGACCACCCGACCGGACGCCGAGCGATCACCCGAAGTGACCAGGGGCTCGACCGGCCGGGCCCGGTAGCACGATCGCCCACTGTGGACGATGCGGGCGGAATCCCGCCGCAGCGGTGAGATCGGCGGCACCGGATGCCACCGCACCGCGGAACATCGGTAGTTTTCCCGCGAGGAGCCGTTCCGCACCCCAGCGGAACCCGGCCCCCGGAAGGCCGGGAACGCGCCCGGCCGGCCCCACCGCCGACCCGCCCCGGACGTGCCATGCCGATGCTCCTCGCCGCCGCCGCGCCCATCCTCGTCGTGCTGCTCCTGCTGGCGGTGCGGATCCCGTCGCTGTGGGCCGGAGCCACCGGGCTGGTCGTCGCCGTCCTCGCCGCGGCGCTCGCGTTCCCCCTCGACGCGGCCGGGATGGCGGCTTCGGCGCGGGACATGGCGCCCACCGTCGTCGAGGTCGCCGTGATCCTGCTCGGCGGCGTCGGGCTAGCGGAGGCCATGCGGCGCGGCGGTGCGCAGGACCGGATCGCCGACTGGCTCGACGGCGCCGAACGCGGCGCGGACCGGACGGTCACCCTGCTGCTGCTGGTGTTCGGGCTGACGCCGTTCATGGAATCCGTCACCGGGTTCGGCCTCGGCGTGGTGATCACCGCTCCCCTGCTGGTCCGGCTCGGGCTGCCCCCGGTGAAGGCGGTGGTCTCCGGACTGCTCGGGCTGGTGCTGGTGCCGTGGGGCTCCCTCGGCCCCGGCACGCTGGTCGCCGCGCAGCTCGGCGGTGTCGGATCCGGGGAGCTCGGCCTGTGGTCGGCGCTGCTGACGCTGCCGGTCCTGGTCGTGGCCGCGAGCGCCGTGCTCGCCCTTAACGTCGGCCGCCCGGCGCCGCGGCAGCTGCTGCTGGCGGCCGCGGTGGTGCTCGTGGAGTGGGTGGCGCTGATCGCGGTGAACCTGGTGCTGTTCCCGCCCGCGGGCGCGCTGGCCTCGGCGGTGGTGGTCGCGGGACTGCTCGCGCTGACCCGCGCCGCGAACGGCCCGCTGCCCGCGGTGGACCGGGCGCTCGCGCTCGCGCTGCTGCCGTACTTCGTGCTGGTCGGCGGCATCTTCGCCGCCACCGGGGTGCTGGCGCTGCTCGGCGCGAGCGGTCCGGCCGCGGTGCTGGCGAATCCGGCGGTGTGGCTGCTGATCGCCACGGCCGTCGCCGTCGCCGCGCTCGACCTCCCGGCAGCGGACCGGTGGCGGGTGATCGGCTCCGCCGTGCGCCGGTGGGTGCCGATCGCGGGCGGCGCCGTGCTGTTCATGGTGCTCGGCATCGTCATGGCCGCCACCGGCATGGCCGAGCACCTGGCGGCCTCGGCCACGCGCGCCGGGTACGGGTTCGTCGCCGCGATCCCCGCGATCGGGGCGTTCGGCGGCTACCTCACCGGGTCCAACACCGGGGCGGCGGCGATGTTCTCGGCCGCCACCGCGACCGCGTCCGCCGGGCTGGGGGCGACGCCGCTGATCGCGCTTGCGGGGCAGAACGTGGCGGGTTCGTTCGCGATCATCGCGTCCCCGCCGCGGATCGCGCTGGCCGCCGCCGTCGCCTTGCCGCCGGGGGAACGGCTGCCCGGTTCGGCGCAGCGCGTCCTCGCCGGAGCCGCCGCCACGTCCGCGGTGCTGCTCGGAGCCCTCACCCTCCTCCTCGCCTGACCACGCCGTCGATCCGCTCCTGCCGCCCGGTGCGGGGAACCCCACCGCCCGCCGTCGAACCCGACCGGGCGTGCACGTCGTACAAGACGGGCGGTGAGTTCCGCCGCGCCAGTGCGACGCGGCAGAAGTGGAAGGTCAGCCGGTTCGGTTCCTGCGGTGCAGCACGAACCAGGCGGAGCCGGCCACGGCCAGCACGACCAGCACCACCGCCCAGTCGGGAACGGCCCCGGACAGCTCCAGCACCCGGCCTTCGAGCCGCGCCTGTTCGGAGGCGCCGAGCACGCCGCCCACGCTCGTCGTCCCCCGGGTGACCAGCATCAGCACCCCGACGGCCGCGGTCAGCGCCCCGCCGACCACCCCGGTCCAGGTGTTCTCCCAGCGCCCGATCCGCACCTGCCGCGGGCGCACCAGGCCGCGCACGAACGGCAACCGGTCCCACAGCAAGCTCAGCACCAGCAGCGGCAGCGCCATCCCGGCGGCGAACACCAGCAGCACGACCCCGCCGCGCAGCGCGTTCCCGGACACCGCGGCGAACGTTAGCACCGCCCCGAGCAGCGGTCCGGCGCACACCCCGGCCAGCCCGTAGATCGTGCCGAGCGCGTACACCGAGGCCGTCGAGGTGCCCGCCGAGCGCTGCGTCCTGCTCAGCATCGGCAGCGGCACGTCCAGCAGCATCAGCACCCCGAGCACGATCACCACGACGGCCGCCACGCCGACGAAGGCGTCCCGGTACTCGTTCACGAACGCGCCGAGCGTCCCGGCCAGCACGCCCAGCGGCACCAGCGTGGTGATCAGCCCGAGGTAGAACACCCCGGTGCGCGCGAGCAGCGCGCCGGGTGCGGTGAAGGCGTAGGAGAAGAAGGCTGGCAGCAGCATCACCGAGCACGGGCTCAGCAGGGTCAGCACCCCGCCGACGAACGCGCCGAGCAGGCCGAGTTCCACGCGCCCTACTCCCCGCCGGCGAGCGCGGCGTCCACGAACTCGCGGAAGTTCTCGATCGGCTGCGCCCCGGAGAGCGCCGAGTTGCCGATGGCGAAGAACGGGACGCTGTTCACGCCGAGGCGTTGCGCGTCACCGGTGCTCTGCCGCACCGCCTCCAGCAGCCGCGGGTCGTCGAGGTCGGCGGTGAACTTCGCGAGGTCGGGCACGCCGATCTCCTCCGCGAACCCGATCAGCCGGTCGCGCGGGAGGTCGGGGTGCCCGGATTCGGGGGCGGCCCGGTACACGGCGCCGAGGTATTCGGGGAACATGCCTTGGTTCCCCGCGGCGCGGGCGGCGACGGCGGCGGTGGCCGACTGCTCGCCGAAGAAGGAGACGTCGCGGATCTCGATGCGCAGCTTCCCCGAGTCCACGTACTCGCGGACGAGCGCGGGCAGCGTGTCCCGGTTGAACACGGCGCAGTACGGGCAGCGCAGGTCGGTCCACTCGACCAGCACCACCGGGGCGTCGGCGCCGCCGATGGCCATCGGGTCGTGCGGGTCGCGCAGCTCGACGCCCACCTGCTGCGGCGGGGAGGCCGCACCGCCGTCCGCGCTCGGCGCGGGCTGCCCGGTGGAGAGCTGGGCGGCCACCACCACGAGCAGGAACGCGGACAGGGCCGCGAGCACGACGTTGATGATCTTGGAACGGCGGTACTTCGCCTCCAGATCGTCCGGGCGATCGGCGGGTCGATTCGTCACCGAACTAGGATACATGTTGCATCCCAACGGCTCGCGGGCCTGCTTGGGAGGATGGAGCGATCGGGGGCGACGACGAGAGGCGGCACGATGGCCAGGACCACGCTCGACGAGGGCTCCGCGAACGAGCGCTCCTACCGGCACGTCCGGCAGGGCATCCTCACCGGGCGCTTCCCCGGCGGCACGATGCTCAGCGAGGCGACGCTCGCCGCCGAGCTGGCGGTGAGCCGCACGCCCGTGCGGGCCGCGCTGGTCCGGCTCCAGGAGGAGGGCTGGGTGACGATCTACCCCAAGCGCGGCGCCCTCGTGCAGACCCTCAGCGACCGCGCCGTCCGCGAACTCGCCGAAGCCAAGGCGATGCTCGAATCGGGCGCGGTGCGCGCCGCCCGCCCGCGCGCGCTCACCGCGCTCGCCGTCGAGATGCGCCCGGATCTGCTGCGGCAGCGGGAAGTCCTCGACGCCGGGGACCTGACCGCGTTCGTGGAGCTGAGCATCGCGTTCCACCGGTCCTTCATCGCGGCCGCGGGCAACGAGGTGGTGCTGGAGCTCTACGACCGGCTCGCCGATCGGCAGCGCTTCCTGCTGTTCAGCTACGGGCGGCGGCTGCTGGACCGCGCCGCCGCGATCGTCGAGGAGCACGGGCTGCTGCTGGACGCCGCCGCCTCGGGGGACGGCGACGCGTTCGCGGCGACCCTGCGCGACCACCTCACCAAGAGCTACGGCGACGCCACCGACCCGCGCTCGTCGTGAGCACCCCCACCGCACGACCCGGAACCGAGGAGGGCGCGTGACCGCAGCCGATCCGATGTGGACGCTCCGGCGCCGGACGAGCGAGAAGTGGCGCACGCACGGCCCGGACGTGCTGCCGATGTTCGTCGCCGAGATGGACTTCCCGCTCGCACCCGCGATCAAGTCCGCGCTGCTGGCCGCGGTGGAGGCGGGCGACACCGGCTACGTCGACCCGCACGACACCCGGGCCGCCGAGGCCTTCGCCTCCTACGCGGCCGACACCTGGGACTGGGAACCCGCACCGGAGCGGATGAGCTGCACCACCGACGTCAGCGTCGTCATCGTCGAATCGTTGCGGCGCCTCATCTCGCCCGGCGACGGCGTGATCGTCAACCCGCCGATCTACCCGCCGTTCTTCGACCTGGTGCCGGAAGCCGGCGGCTCGGTGGTGGAGGTGCCGCTGCGCGACGACGGCGAACGTTACGAGCTCGACCCCGGAGACCGTGGTCGAGGCCGTCGACCGACTCGCTCGCGCGAACCGCTGAACCGCTAGTCCACAAAGGACAGGTGGTCGCGGGTCGGCCGAGCCCGTCCACTGCGGACTGGACGACCATCGCTACCGGAGACCGCGGCGGATCAGAGCTCGCGCTGGAACCAGTGCTCGTCCCGGAAGTCCCCGGGCGCCACCTGGAGCGCGGCCGGGAAGCGGCCGACCTCGGCCCAGCCCTGGCGGCGGTAGAACTCGGGCAGGTGGGTGCCGCCGCGGGTGGCGAGCACGAGCTGCCGGAAACCGAGGTCGCGGGCGCGCTCGACCGCGCGGGCCAGCAGACGACGCCCGATCCCGCCGCGCTGCCACCCGGGGTGCACGATCAGCTTCCGCACTTCCGCCCGGTGGCGGAACACCTGCCCTTCCTTCCCGCGGACCAGCACCATCCCCACCAGGAGCCCGCCGTCGCGTTCGACCAGCAGCTCCTGCCGCCCGGATCCGACGTCGCGCAGTTCTCCTGCCGCCGCCTCCGCGATGAGTTCCGCGGGGGCGTCCACGGGGAATCCGATGGCGCCGCCTGCGCGCACCACGGCCCGCCACAGGTCGGCGACCTCGGTCGTCGTGGGGAGCTCCGCCCGCCCACTGCTTGACCTCGCCATGACACCACCCTACAGTCCCTCGTATCTCATATATGACGTACGAAGGAGCAGCGTGATGGCCGAGAGCTCACCGGACGCGATGGCGGCCTTCCGGCTGTCGCTCGCCGACGCGGAGGTGGATCCGCTGGCGAACCGGACCGACCGGGCGCTGTCGACCATCAAGCGGGGCATCCTCACCAACCGGCTGCGGCCCGGCCAGCAGCTGGTCGAAGCCGACATCGCCGAAGTCCTCGGCATGTCCAAGACCCCCGTGCGCGAGGCGCTGAAGACGCTGGTCGGCACCGGCCTCGTCGCGTTCAGCCGGTTCAAGGGAGCCATCGTCCGCGAACTCGACGCCGACGAGGCCGCCGCGATCTACGACCTGCGGCTGCTGCTGGAACCCGAAGCGGCGCGCCGGGCCGTGACCGCGGGCTTCGACCCGGGCCCGGCCGGCGTCGCGCTGGACCGCGCGGTGGCCGCGGGCGAAGCCGGGGACAACGCGGGAATGAGCCTCGCCAACCGCGAGTTCCACCGCCACCTCTACGCGGGCTGCGGGAACGCGCTCCTCGTGGACACCCTCGACGGGCTCAAGGACCAGACCGCGCTGGTCAGCGTCTCCGGCTGGCGCACGGCGGGCGGGTGGCGGACCGAAGCCGACGAGCACCGCGGCATCCTCGACGCCGCCGAACGCGGCGACGCCGACGCGGTCGCCACCGCACTGCGCGCCCACATCGCCGAGTTCGTCGAGCGCGTCATGCCGTACCTCACCGGCGCGGCCGAACCCGCGGACGGTGACACCGCCGCGGGCTGACCGCCACCCCCCGCACATCCGACACCACCACCGCGCAGCGACATCCGGCTGCGCGGGCGATCAACGACGTCCTCACCCGACTCCTCCGAGGAGAAGCATGGAACTCGACGAGATCAGGCGCCGGCTCGCCGACGTCATCGCGATCACCCCGACCCCGTTCACCGCGGACGGCACCATCGACGTGCCGAACACCGAACGCGCGGTGGAACGGCTGCTCGACGGCGGCGTGCGGGTGCTCACCGTCAACGGCAACACCGGCGAGTTCTACACGCTCTCGCCCGCCGAGACGCGCGCCCTGGCCGACCTCACCGCCGCGGCCGCCCGGCCGGACACGCTGCTCATCGCCGGAGTCGGATTCGACGCGGCCACCGCGATCGACGCCGCCCGCTACGCGCGGGATCGCGGGGCCGCCGCGGTGATGGTGCACCAGCCGGTGCACCCCTACGTCTCCCGGCAAGGCTGGATCGACTACCACCGGGCCATCGCCTCCGCGGTCCCCGACCTCGGGGTGCTGCCGTACGTGCGGACGCCGCGGATCGAGGCGGCCGACTTCACCGCGCTCGCCGACGCCTGCCCGAACGTCGTCGGCGTCAAGTACGCGCTGCCCGACCCGACCCGGTTCGCCGCGGTGGCGCGGGTCGCCGGGATCGACCGGTTCACCTGGATCGCGGGCCTCGCCGAACTGTCCGCCCCCGCCTACGCGGCGGTCGGCGCGACCGGTTTCACCTCCGGGCTCGCCACCATCGCCCCGGACCTCTCGCTGCGGATGCAGGCCGCACTGTCCACAGGGGACTTCACGGCGGCGATGCGGGTGTGGGACCAGGTGCGGGAGTTCGAAGAACTGCGCGCGGCGGACGCCGGTGCCGACAACGTCAGCGTGATCAAGGAGGCGCTGCACCAGATCGGCCTCGGCAGACCCGACGTGCGTCCACCCGCCTCCCGGATCGAACCGGCGGCGCGGGAAGCGGTCGCGAAGATCCTCGCCAGCTGGGACGTCCGATGAGCGCGGCGGCGGGCGCGCACCCGCTGCCCAGCATCGACCCGCGCACCGGCGAGGCCACCCGCACCGACCTGCTGCCGACCGGCACCGCCGAGGTCGCGGCGCACTGCGCCCGCGCCGCCACGGCCACCGAGGAGCTGGAGCGGATCGGCCGCGCCGGGCGAGCCGCCGTGCTGCGCGCCATGGCAGACGACCTGGAAGCCGCCCGCGAGGAGGTGGTCGCCACCGCCGACCGGGAGACCGCGCTCGGACGCCCGCGACTGGACGGGGAGCTGAACCGGACCGCCTACCAGCTGCGGTTCTTCGCCGAGGTCATCGAGGACGGCGCCTACCTGGAGGCCGTCGTCGACCATCCCGGGGACACGCCGATGGGCCCGCGCCCGGACCTGCGCCGGATGCTGGTGCCGACCGGGCCGGTCGCCGTGTTCGGCGCCAGCAACTTCCCGCTCGCCTTCTCGGTGCCCGGCGGGGACACCGCGGCCGCGCTCGCCGCGGGCTGCGCCGTCGTGGTCAAGGCGCACGGCAGCCACCCGCTCACCTCCGCGCTGTGCGGGCGGATCCTCGCCGCCGCCGCGGCCCGCGCGGGCGCCCCGGACGGCACGATCTCCGTGGTGTTCGGTCGCGAAGCCGGGACGGCGCTGGTCACCGATCCGGCGATCACCGCGGTCTCCTTCACCGGTGGGCACGCCGGGGCCACCGCGCTGCGCGGGCTGATCGCGCGGCGCCCGGACCCGATCCCGTTCTTCGGGGAGCTGGGCAGCGTGAACCCGCTGGTGGTGACCGCGGCTGCGGCCGCCGAGCGCGCGGCGGAGATCGGGCGCGGCCTGGTCGGCTCGTTCACCTTGGGCGGCGGGCAGTTCTGCACCAAACCCGGTCTCGTGCTGGTTCCCGCCGGGCCCGACGGCGACCGGCTCGTCGACGCCGCCACCGCCGCCCTCGCCGAGGTGCCCGCTCCGGCACTGCTCAACGCGGGCATCGCCGAGTCCTACGCGGCCGGGGTCGCCGCGCTCGGCGGACGCCACCTGATCACCGCCACCGCCGAACCCGGCGCGGGCTTCGAGGTGCGGCCGACCGCGGTGCTGGTCGACGCCGACGACCTCGACGCCGCGCTGTTGGAGGAGCTGTTCGGGCCGATCGCGGTCCTCGTGCGGTACGCCCCCGAGCAGCTGACCGGCCTGCTCGACCGGCTGCCCGGCTCGCTCGTCGCCACCGTGCACGGGGGCGCCGCCGACGACCCCGAACGCGACCGCGCCGTCGCGGCCCTGCGCGGCCGCACCGGACGGCTGCTCTTCGACGGCTATCCCACCGGCGTCGCTGTCGCGTGGGCCCAGCAGCACGGCGGGCCGTGGCCCGCCACCGACACCCAGCACACCTCCGTGGGTGCCACCGCGATCCGCCGGTTCCTGCGCCCGATCGCCTGGCAGAACGCGCCCGAGGCGTCGCTGCCACCGGAACTGCGGGACGGGCCCTCCCCCGTTCCCCGCCGCGTCGACGGGATCGCGGTTCCGGCCACCCCGTGACGCCCACCGCACCACCCGCGCGCCGGTCGCGCCGCCGCAGCACGAGCCCGAAGACGGGCGCTGAGAGGAGATCCACCGTGAGCACGCTGATCGACAAGGTCGAGGTCGTCCAGTTCGACGTCGACACCCCCGGCTACACCCGCACCTTCGACGTCGACGCCCGCGCCGGTTCCTGGTACCACCAGCCCGGCGTGGTCGGGAAGCGCGGCGTGCTGCTGGTCCGGGTGCACACCACCGACGGGCACGTCGGCGAGTACGCCAACCACGCCGTGAACGGGTCAGCCCAGCAGGCCGCCGACGTCGCCCGGGTCGCCATCGGGCGGCCGTGGCACGCCCGCGAGCGCATCCTGCGGGCCGGGCGCAGGCTGTCCCGGCCCGCGCACTCCTACGGGCTGTGCTTCCTGGACAACGCGCTGTGGGACCTGGCGGGCAAGGTGTACGGCGCCTCGCTGACCGAACTGCTCGGCGGCGGGCGGGAACGCATCCGCGCCTACGCCTCCAGCGTCAACGGCGACCGCGTCGGCAGCCTCTCCGACAAGGAATCGGTGGTGGCGTTCTTCGCCGAGCTGCGCGAACTCGGCTGGACCGGCTTCAAGATGCACAGCTGGCACGAGGGCGACAAGTGGGAGGAGGCCGAGAACGTCGCGCACCTGCGCGAGCACCTGGGCGAGCGGACCGAGCTGATGCTCGACCCGGCGTGCGTGTTCGACTCGCTCTCCGACGCCATCTTCGTCGGAAAGGCCTGCCAGGACGCGGGATTCCGCTGGTACGAGGACCCGATGCGGCCGCTGGGCATCGGCGCGTTCGCGCACCGCAAGCTCCGCGAGGCGCTGGACATCCCGATCCTGCAGACCGAGCACGTCGCCGGGCCCGAGGCGAAGGCCGACTTCCTGCTCGCGGGCGGCACCGACCTGCTGCGCGTCGACTCGCACTTCGACCTCGGCATCACCGGATGCCTGAAGACCATCAAGTTCGCCGAATCCCTCGGCGTCAACGTGGAGGTGCACGGGCCCAGCCCGATCCACCGGCACCTGGTCGCGTCCATGCAGGCCACCTCGATGTACGAGGTCGCGAACGTGTCGCCGCAGCTGGCCGACCCGTCCCCGGAGATCTACACCTGCGGCTACACCGACGCGTACACCTCCATCGGCGCGGACGGCACGCTGCCCGTCCCGACCGGACCCGGCATCGGCGTCAGCTACGACGCGGACCTGATCGCGAGGCGCACCACCGCCAGCGTCACCGTCACCGACCAGGCCTGAGCCGCCCGTCCCCGACGAACCTCCCCAGGTGGACGGCCCAGCGGGCCGCCGGGACGGGGCCGATGGGCCGTCCACCTCCGGGGACCTCGGCGCGACCGCGCGCCCCTCCTCCCCCGTACGAAGGCAGGTGCAACGATGCACTCCTCCCCGCACGCCAGCGAGCAGGAACCGGCGACGCCGGTCCTGGACGGAGCGCTGCGCAAGGCGTTCCGCAGGCTCGTCCCGCTCGTGATGATCATGTTCGTCGCGAACTACATCGACCGGGTCAACATCGGGTTCGCGAAGGACGCGCTCGAAGCGGACTCCGGCATCGGCGCCGCGGCGTTCGGCCTCGGCGCGGGCCTGTTCTTCCTCACCTACGCCGTGTTCGAGGTGCCCAGCAACATCCTGCTGGAGCGGTTCGGCGCGAAGCTCTGGCTGACCCGCATCATGGTCAGCTGGGGCCTGGTCTCGGCCGCGATGATGTTCGCGCACAACGAGTGGATCTTCTACGCGCTCCGGTTGCTGCTCGGCGCCGCCGAAGCCGGGTTCTTCGCCGGTGTCCTCTACTACTTCACCCAGTGGTTCCCGAACGCCGTGCGCGGCCGGGCCAACGCCGCGCTGTACTCCGCCTCCACCATCGCCGCCGTGATCGCCGGTCCGCTGTCCGGGGCGCTGCTGAGCATGGACGACATCGGCGGCTTGCACGGCTGGCAGTGGTTGTTCCTCATCGAAGGGCTCGCGGCCGTCCTCATCGGACTCGTCGCCTGGCGGTTCCTGGAGGCGAAGCCCGCCGACGCGGCGTGGCTCAGCGACGCGGAGAAGACCGCGCTGATCGAGCGGCTCGCCGAGGAGGAGCGCGTCAAGTCCGGCGGCGCGCCGGAACCGTCCCGGTGGACCATGCTGCGCGACCCGCAGATGCTGCTGTTCTGCCTGGTGTACTTCGCCGCGCAGCTGGCGCAGTACTCGGTCACCTTCTGGCTGCCGAGCTTCGTGCGCCGCATCGGCGGGCTCGGCGAGATCACCATCGGGCTCGTCGCGGTGCTGCCGTTCGCGGCCGCGTTCGTCGCGATCCTGGTGGCCGGCCGGATCTCCGACCGCACCGGGGCGCGGCGCACCGTACTCGGTTCCGGGTTCGTGCTCGCCGCCGTCGGGCTCGCCGTGGCCGGATTCGCGCACCCGCTGCTCGCGGTGGTGATGCTGATCGTGGCCACCGTCGGGTTCAAGGTCGCCGCGTCCTCCTTCTTCGTCATCCCGCAGCAGTACCTGGTGGGTGCGCTCACCGCGCCGGGCCTCGCGCTGATCAACTCGATCGGCAACCTGGGCGGGTTCGTGGCGCCGACCCTGATGGGCCAAGTCCAGGAGCGCACCGGCAGCGTCTCCGGCGGCCTGTACGTGGTGGCCGCGACCTGCGTCGTCGCGCTCGGCGCGTGCGCCCTGCTGAAGTCCACCGCCCGCCGCCGCACCGCGGAGCCCACCGCGGTCTGAGAGCGCCGCCGCGCGGCGCGGAATCTCGGTCACTCGTTCCGGCAATTCCGCCACTCGAAACGCGTCGCGGCTGTTCCCGGCGGAACTCCCCTCGCTTCGACGAGATTCCGCCATCCGACACCGGAATCACCACCGTGCGGCGGAGAGCACACCTCAGGAAGACGACGACGTCCCGTGGAGGTCCCATGTCCGACCCGACCGAACCGGCGGTGCTCGCACCGACGTCGCCCAGCCGCCGGTGGCTCGACCTGGTCCGGACCGTCGGGCCCGGCCTGGTCGTCGCCCTCACCTGGGTCGGCGCCGGTGACCTCGTGGAGAACGCGACCGCGGGCGGCAACTACGGCTACGCCCTGCTGTGGGTGGTGCCGCTGTCGCTGGTGTTCCGGTTCTTCCTCGTCTCCACCATCGCGCGGTACCCGCTGTTCAACGCGCACGGCGACACCAGCATCATCCGCGGCCTGGTGCGGCTGAGTCCGCTGCTCGGGTGGGTGTTCGGCGCGGCGCTGCTGTTCTACTGCTACATCAGCATGGCGTTCATGCTCAGCGGTGTCGGCACCGCGCTGACCGCGCTGACCGGTGGCGCGGTCGACCGGTTCTGGGGCGCGGCGCTGGGTGCGGTCACCGTCGCGGTGCTCGTCGGCCGCGGCGCGTACTCGCTGCTGGAAGGCGTGTTCAAGGTGCTGCTGGCGGCGCTGGGCGCCTCGTTCGTCGTCGCGGTGGCGCTCGTCGGCGTCGACTGGTCCGCGCTGGCCGGCGGGCTGGTCGGGTTCCGGTTACCGCCGGACTTCGGCGTGTTCAACTCGGGTCTGCTGCTGCTGAGCCTGGTGATGTCCAGCGTCGGTTCGCTGGCGAACCTGATCTACCCGCAGGTGATGGAGGAGAAGGGCTGGACCACCCCGGGGCACCGCCGCAAGCAGCAGCTGGACCTGCTGTTCGGCACGGTCGCGGTCGCGTTCCTGGGGCTGTGCATGTGGATCGTCGGTGCCGAGGTGCTGCACGGCGGCCCACCCGCCGAGACCGATCGGGACATCGCGGGCGCGCTGGGCGGGGCCATCGGGTCGATCGGCACGTACATCTTCTACTTCGGGCTGCTGGCCGCGACCTGGACGACCTCGGCCGGGGTGCTGTTCAGCATCAGCAAGCTGGCCGTGCAGTCCTTCCGCGCGTCCCGGCTCGCCGCCCGCGGCGACTTCGATTCCACTGTGGACGGACGGGGTCGGCTGTACCGCGGGTTCGTGCTGGTCGGGCTGAGCGCGGTGGTGTGGTCGCTGCCGTGGGCGCCCGGGTTCACCGCGCTCACCGTGGCGCTGGTGTCGTTCCAGGCGCCGATGCTGGTGCTCACCGTCGTCGCACTGCTGGTGATCCTCAACCGCAGCAGCATGATGGGCGATCGCCGGAACCGCTGGTGGGAGAACGCGATCCTCGCCGTCCTGCTGTGCTTCACGCTGTTCGCCTGCTACCACGGGCTCGCCGACGCCGTCGCCATCGTCGCGGGCTGACACCTCCGCCACCGCACCGAGATCGGGAGGCAGCACCATGCGCTACCCGCACGCCGACCTGACCGAGTTCACCACGGCGCTGCTGCGGCACGTCGGGGCGGACGCGGCGCAGGCCGCCGCGATGACCGAGCGGCTGCTCGACGCCGACCTGCTCGGGCACCGGACGCACGGCCTGTGGTTCCTCAGCAACTACCTGGAGCGGATCAGCGGCGGGCACATCCGCACCTCCGGGGAGATCGAGGTGGTGCACCGGGAACCGGGCGCGGCGGCCTGGCGCGCGCACCGGCTGCCCGGGGCGTGGGTGCTGGGCGAGGCGACCGCGCTGCTGCTCGACGACGTCCGCGAGCGCGCCACCTCGACGATCACCATCGCGGACTGCTCGCACATCGGCTGCCTGCAGAGCTACCTGCTGCCGTTCACCGAACGCGGGCTGCTGGTGCAGCTCACCGCCACCAACCCCGGAGTCGCCTCGGTCGCCGCTCCCGGCGGCACCAACCCCGTGATCACCACCAATCCGATCGCGATGGGCATCCCCACCCGCGGCGCGCCGGTGCTGATCGACCAGTGCACCTCGGTCGGCAGCAACGCCCTGTTCGACGACTACGCGGCCCGCGGGGAACGGTTGCCCGGCGAGTGGTTGCTCGACGCGGCGGGCGTGCCGACCGATGATCCGGCGGTGCTCACCGGCGAGCCGAGGGGCACCATCCAGTCACTGGGCCAGGCCGAGTTCGGTTACAAGGGCTTCGGGTTCGGGCTCATGTCGGAGGCGTTGTCGCTGGCCCTGACCGGCTACGGCAGGCGATCCCGCCCGAACCGGTTCGGGCAGGGCGTGTTCCTGCAGGTCATCGACCCCGCCAAGTTCGCGGGCAGCACCGAGTTCCTCGACGAGGTCGACCACCTCGTCAGCACCGTCCGCGCCGACCCGGGCCGCGACGGCAGGCCACCGCGCCTGCCCGGTGAGCGGGCGCTGGCCTCCCGCGCCGACCAGCTCCGCGACGGCGTCGAACTCCACCCCGACGCCCTCACCCGCCTCGCACCGTGGGCACGGCGAGCCGGGGTTCCGCTGCCGCGGGGATGAACATCTCACGGTGGAGTCCCGGGTCCGCCTCGCGTGGTGCAATGCGGGGACGGTCTCCGCCCGGAGGTCGTCGCCGATTCCGAGGACCAGCGAAGTTTCATGTCGTCACGCGCCGAACGTTCCGTCCTGAGCGATCCCGCCATGCCGCACCTGCTGCTGGTGGTGTTCTGCTGCTTCGCCGGGTTCGCCCTGCTGGTGCCGGTGTCGCCGGTGTGGGCGCTGCGCGGCGGGGCGGACGAGTTCGGATCCGGGCTGGTCACCGCGGTGCTGATGGCGGCGACGGTGCTCTCCCAGCTCTGCGTCCGGGCGGTGCTGCGGCGGATCGGCTGGACGTGGACGCTCGCCCTCGGTGCGCTGCTGCTCGGGCTGCCCGCCCCGCTGCAGGCGTTGAGCGATCAGCTGCCCGCGGTGCTGGGCACCACCGCGCTGCGCGGGCTCGGGTTCGGCATCCTCACCGTCTGCGGGTCCACGGCCGTGGCCGTGCTGGCCCCGCGCGGGAAGCAGGGTGCGGCGATCGGGTTGTACGGGCTGGCGATCGCCGTTCCGCAGGTGCTGCTCACGCCGGCCGCTCCCTGGCTGGTCAGCGCGATCGGCCTGCCCGCGGTCCTCGCCTGCGGTGCGCTGCCCGTGCTGGCGCTGCCGTGGACGCGCGGGCTGGGGCGTGCGGTCGCGGCGCGCGTCGACGAACCCGCCCGGTCCGGTGAGCGCGACGAGCCCGCGACCGCGGTGCTGCGGCGCATCGCGCTCCCGCTGGTCCTGCTGCTGCTGGTCACCTCCAGCGGCGGTGCCGTGCTCACCTTCGCCCCGCAGTTCACCCCGACGCCCGCGCTGGCCACCGCCGCCCTGCTCGCCACCACCGCGACCGCCGCGGTCGCGCGCTGGGGCTGCGGGATGCTCGTGGACCGGTTCCCGCCGCGCCCGATCAACTTCGCGCTGGCGGTGAGCGGGTCCGTCGGGCTGCTGCTGATCACGCTGGCCGTCGGGCCCGCCCCCGGCACCACCACCCTGCTCGCCGGGATGCTGCTGCTCGGCGTCGCCTACGGCGGGTTGCAGAGCATCACCCTGGTGCAGGCGTTCGACCGGGCCGGGACGGCGAACCGGCACACGACGTCGGTGGCGTGGAACATCGGCTTCGACTCGGGGACGGGGCTCGGTTCGCTGCTGCTCGGCGTCGCCGCGGGCGCCGCCACCTTCGCCACCGGCTTCGCGGGCCTGTCCGCGGCCCTGGCCGCCGCAGCCCTCGCGGTACTGCTCTTCGGAGGCCGGACCCCGCGCTCCCCTGCCGAGGCCGTGGACGCGCCGCAGCAGGGCCCGGGTGCGGACGAACGGCGCGGCCACGACCTCCAGCGGTGAACCGGACGATCAGGAGCAGGCATGTTCAGGGTGTTGTACGCGCGCGAGGACGGCGGTGCCGGGCGGGTGTTCGCGGATTCGCTGCCGGATCGGCGGACGGCCGACCACGTCGCGGTGCAGCTGTTCGCCGAAGGCCTCGTCGCCGCCTCCTGGGTGGAGGACCAGCGCGACGCGATCGGCAAGGATCTCCCGCACTGGTGAAGCGTCACCGCCGCGTCGAGTCGCGCACGATGAGGTCGAGGGGCAGCCGGTCGGGGCTCGGGAGGTCGGCATCGGTGGTCATCCGCTCGGCGAGCAGGTCGACGAGCCGGTTCGCCGCGGCCGTCACGTCGATGCGCAGCCCGGTGATCGAGGGCGTGGACAGTTCCGCCACCGGCCCGTCGGTGGCGGTGGCGATCATGAGCCGGCCCGGGACGTCGACGCCGAGGTCCTGCGCAGCGGCGAGCGCTCCGGCGGCGAACACGCTCGACGAGGTGACGATCGCGTCCGGCGGGTCCGGGCGGGCGAGCAGGTCCGCCGTGATCGCGGTCGCCGACAGCGGACCCTCGGAGTTGTCGGCGACCCGCTGGACCGGGGCCTGTCCGCGCCGGGTGACCGCCGCCGAGTACGTCCACAGCAGCGACCGGCGGTAGGCGTTGTCCGTCTGCCCGACCAGGACCGCGGTGCTGCGCGCCCCGCCCGCGACGAGGTGTTCCAGGAGCCGCCCCACCGCCAACCGGTAGTCCGCACCCAGCCACCAGCGGAACGTCCCGGCACCCGGGTCCGGATCGAGGGACACGGTGGGGACGCCGCGCCGGGTCAGCGCTCGCAGCGCCTCGTCCCGCGCGTCCGGGTACAGCACCACGCACCCGTCGAGCCGCGGCACCTGCCCGAGCACGTCGGCGGCGCCGCGCGCGGTGAACACCGACCAGCCGCGGTTCAAGCAGGACACCGCGACGGCGCCCGCCAGGTTGGAGAAGGTGGCGGTGCCGAACGCGAAACCGGTCACCGCCTCGGAAGGCCGGATGACGATGCCGACGGCCGGAACCCCGTGCCCCGGCCGGAAACCGAGCTCCGCGGCGGCCTCCAGCACCTTCCGCCGGGTGGCCTTCGCGACCGGCCGCCGTCCCGTGTAGACCTGGGACGCGGTGGACACCGACACCCCGGCGCGCCGGGCCACTTCGGACAGGGTGGGTCCGCCGGTGCTCATCCGCTCCCCCTATCCTTCGTCGATCCGCTCCGCGGTCCGGAACGCGGTCTCGTCCAGCCCGAGCGAGCAGGCGACGAGGACCAGCATGGCGAACGAACCGTAGACCGCCACCGACATCGGGTCGTGGCCGGTGAGCACCAGCAGCCCGGTCGCGATGAACGACGCGGTCCCGCCGCCGAGCGCCGCGCCGAGCTGGTAGGACACCGACATCCCGCTGTAGCGCATCCGCGCCGGGAACTGCTCGCCGAGGAACGCGGGGATCGGCCCCTGCGTGATGCCGGTGAGCAACCCGGTCACCGCGAACGCGACCACCGCGAGCACCACGTCCAGCGCGCCCACCATCGGGAAGTACGCGAACAGGAACAGGCTCGTCGACACCCCGCCGAGCACCATCGTCGGCCGCCGCCCGATGCGGTCGGACAGCAGCGCGAACGCCGGCGCGGAACCGAACAGCACCGCGCTGTAGGCGAGCTGGCCGAGCAGCGATTCGGTGGCCCCGTAGCCGAGCCCGGTCAGGTAGGACAGGAAGAACGTGAAGCCGATGTAGGCGATCGTGTTGTACCCGTAGCTCACCCCGAGCCCGAGCAGCACCGCCCGCGGCCGGTGCCGCACCGCTTCGACCAGCGGCACCTCCGCCGGTTCGTCGTCGCCGCCCTCCGCGGGCATGCCGAGCCGGGCGATCAGCCCGATGAGCAGCAGCGTGCCCCCGAGCAGGAACGGGATCCGCCACGCGAAGCCGGTCAGGTCCCCGTCGAACCCGATGCTGACGAGCGCGAACACCCCCGTGCCGAGCAGCGTGCCGAGGCCGATGCCGGTGCTGGTGAAGCTGCCCCACAGCCCGCGCCGGTTCGCCGGGGCGTTCTCCATCCCGAACAGCGCGGCCCCGCCCCACTCGCCGCCGGCCGCGAAGCCCTGCACGAGCCGGAGCGCGACGAGCAGCGCGGGGGCCAGCGGGCCCACCTGCTCGTAGGTCGGCAGCAGACCGACGCCGAGGGTGGCGAGCCCCATCGTGACCAGCGTCAGCACCAGCATCTTCCGCCTGCCGACGCGGTCCCCGAAGTGGCCGATCACCACGCCGCCGAGCGGGCGGGCGAAGAACCCGGTGCCGAACGCGGCGAAGGCGTACAGGGTGCCCAGCAGCGGGTCCTGCGCGGGGAAGAAGACGTGGTTGAACACGAGGCCCGCGGCGAGCCCGTAGATGAGGAAGTCGTAGTACTCCAGCGCGGTCCCCAGCCCCGCGACGAAGAACGCCTTCACCCCCGAGACGGGCGCGGTGGGGCGCTCCACTTCGATGTCCATGTTCCGTCCCGCGCTCAGTCGTTGTGGTGGAGGGTGGCGATCGCCGACGCGGGCAGGCCCGCCGCGTCGAACCCGGCGATGTTCGGGCGGGCGAAGTCCATCGCGAACGGCTCGTTGGACGCGGGCACCGGGACCGGGTCGAACGCGGCGAGGTCGGCACCGAGGCCGGTGAGGGCTTCGTCGACGAGCAGTTCCCGCCCGCTGGCTTCGATGCGGGGCGCGGCGAGCGCCTCGGCCGGTGCCAGCCCGCCGTCGACCAGGCCGAGGACGAGCTGCACGACGGCGCTGATGATCCGGCGTCCGCCGGACGCGCCGAGCGCCGCCACCGCCTCGCCGCCCCTGCTGATCAGCGCGGGCCCCATGTTCGCCAGCGGCCGGGCGCCGGGGCTGATGCTGTTGGCCGCGCCGGGAGCCGCGTTGAACCAGGCCATCGCCGAGTCGAACAGCAGCCCGGTCCGCGGGCACAGCACGCCGCTGCCGAAGTGGTTCGCCGCCGTGTGCGTGATCGCGACGGCACCGCCCGCCGCGTCCACGGCGGAGATGTGCGTGGTCCCGCTCCCCGGGGTGGTGCCGCCGCCGGGCCGCCAGATCGGGGCGTCGCCGCTGCCCGGGTCGAACGGCCACGGGTCGTGCGCGGCGCGGGACGCGAAGGTGAGCCACGGCGCCCCGTCGCGCCATCCCGGGACGTCCTCGCCGCGGCGGACCCGCTCGGCGAGGTCGGCGACGTAGCCCGGGTCGAGCGTTCCGCCGAGCGGCACCGGGACGACCCGCGGGTCGCCGAACCAGTGGTAGCGGTCGGCGAAGGCGTGCCGCAGCACCAGCGCCAGTTCCCGCAGCCGCTCGGGCCCCGCGGTGGGCGGGGCCGGATCGGGGTGCAGCGCCTGCCAGATCGCCAACGCCTGCAGCTCGGTCCACCCGCCGCCGGGCGCGGTGGGGACGGCCACGTCCACGTCGCGGTAGCGCAGCACCAGCGGCCGCCGGATCTCCGGGGCCGCGTCCCGCAGGTCCGCGGCGGAGAGCAGCCCGCCTCGTTCGGCGGAGGTGTCCACGAGCTGCCGGGCGACCTCGCCGTCGACGAGCGCGGCCGGGCCGAGCGCCGCGACCCGCTCCAGCAACTCCCCCAGCACCGGCTGGGTGACCCGCGGCCGGGGGCCGAAGGTGACGCCGTAGGCGGTGGCCGTCCGGGCACCGATCGGGAGCAGCCGGTCGTCGAGGAAGGTGCGGCGAGCCTGCTCGTCCGCGCGGAGCCGGTCCACGTCGGCCAGCGCGCCGCCGATGAACCAGGTGTCGGCGGGGAACCCCTCGTGCGCCGCCCGCACCGCGGGTGCGCACACGGCGTCCCTGCTCAGCACGCCGAACCGCTGCTGCGCCACCAGCAGGCCCAGCAGGGTCCGCGGCACCCCGGACGCGAGCGGGCCGTCGAAGTTCGCGTTGCCCGCCACCGGTGCCAGGCCGAGGACGGGCGCGGCCGCCGCGTCCGGGTCGAGCTCGAACAAGGTGCTGGGCGCGCGCAGCGGCGCCTTCGGCCCGAACTCCACCGACCAGGCGTCGCCGGACGGTGGCTGGTGCAGCAGGAATCCGCAGCCGCCGAGGGTCGTCTCGGTCGGTTCGACGACCCCCGCGACGAGAGCGGCCGCCACCGCGGCGTCGACGGCGTTGCCGCCCTGCTCCAGCACGTCCAGCCCGGCCGCGCAGCTGGATTCGTGAGCGGCGACGACGGTGCCTCCCGCGGCGGCGCGGGTGGACGTCGACTGACGGGCGGGGTGGTGCGAACGCATCGGCACTGCTCCTTCCCGGCCGGTCCTCGTGCGGGACGACCACCGCGAAGCTAGGTCCGCCCACCACCGCGCTCAACGTTCTTTGCGACTTTTGCGCCCCGGTGCGGGCGGGTGCTCGGGGTCCTCGCGCGGCAGCACGTCCCGCCCCGCGCGGACGGGTGTTCAGGCCGAGGTGGTGCTCCGCGGCACCGCACCACCGCGTCCGCCCGCGCTACCGCCGTCCTCGGGTCGGGCGCCCGCGCGGGTCAGGACGGTGACGAACCCGCCGGCCAGCAGCGCGAGCGCGGCGATGGCGAGGACGGACGGCGCCACGGCCTGCGTGCCCCACCGGCCGATCACGGCTCCGAGCCCGGTCGGGGCGAGCGCCATGCCGATCATCGAGGCCGCGATCACCGCGGCGAACCTGCCGCCGTGCGCGTGCCCGGACGCCGCCAGCCAGGTCAGGCCGTTCGGGAAGATCGGGCCGATGCAGAACCCGGCGAGCAGGTAGGCCCAGGCCGTGGCCGGTCCGTGCAGGGCGACCGCCGCCGCGGCCACCATCCCCGCGCAGCTCGCCACGACCAGCGCCGGCAGCGGGACCCGGCGGCTCAGCGACGCGGCGGTGAAGCGCCCACCGACCATGGCGAGCCAGAACCCGGAGGTCGCCAGCGACGCCGCCGCGGCGCCGTACCCCTGCTCGGCGAGGACGGTCGGCTCCCAGCTGCCGATGCCGGACTGGACGCCGAAGTGGGTCACGTAGAGCACGAGGAACCCCAGCACGATCGCCGTCCCCGCCAGCCGCCGCCGCGGTGCCGCGTCGCCCGCGGTCCGCGCGGTCAGCTCCAGCGGGGTCGGTGCCGCCGAGATCCCGCGGACGGTGGCGAGCCCGACGAGCGCGAGCGAGCCGATGCCCGCGAACACGACCCGGTAGTGCTCCGCGCCGATCGCGGCGATCGCCGCGGGCGCCAGGGCCGTGCCGAGGCCGAAGCAGGCGTGCGCGACGTTGACCAGCGCCGGTCCGCGGCTGCCCGCGCCCACGATCAGCAGCTGGGTGATCAGCACGTCGCACCCGCCGAGCCCGAGCCCGGCGACGGCGGCGCTCGCGAGGATCAGCGGCCACGACGGGGCCAGCGCGATCGCGACCGATCCGACGGCCACCAGCAGCGCCGAGGCGCCGACCGCGGCGGTGTTCCCCCTGCGCCGCAACAAGGCCTGGCTGAGCAGGATGCCCGCGACGGCGCCGATCGACTGCGCGGCGAGCCCGCCGGCGGCGGTGGCCCCGTCGATCCCCTGCTCGGCCCGGAAAGCGGGGATCGCCGGCCCGTGCGCGGCGGTCAGCGCGCCGATCGCCGTCATGGCGAACAGGCAGCCCACCACGGCACCGCGCCGGAACAAGGACGTCGTTTCGACCACAGCTCCTCCAGACGAGAAAAGGGCAACCCTTTCAGCGCGCTACGCTAAAGGGCAACCCCATCTCGGCGAACGCCGGGGGTCGACGGCCCGGACCTGGAGGTGCGCGCGATGACCGCGGACGGCGAGCCGCCCAAGAGGTCCGCCCTGGTGAGCCGGTTGATCGGCAACCTGCAGCACAACATCGCCGACGGCCGGTGGCCGGTGGGATCGCGCATCCCGAAGGAGGTCGAGCTCGCGGCCGAGCACGGCGTCAGCCGGATCACCCTCCGCCAGGCGGTGCAGGCGCTCGTCCACGTCGGGGTGCTGGAGACCGTGCAGGGCAGCGGCACGTTCGTCCGCGCCACCACCGAGCTCGACGCCGTGCTGCGCCGCTTCCTCGGCGGCGAGGACCTCGCCACCGTGCTGGAGGTGCGGCTGGCCATCGAAGGCGAGGCGACCGCGCTGGCCGCGACGCGCGCCGACGAGCACGACCTGGCGCGGCTGGACGGCATCCTCGGCGAATCGCGGGACGCGCTGGCGCGGGCCGACGCGGAAGCCCTGACCGAGCTGTCCACCCGCTTCCACCGGGCCGTCGTCGACGCGGCGCGCAACCCGATCCTGACCCACTTCTACCGCGCGATCCGCGACGGTGCGGAACGGTCCGTCCGGGACACCACGCCGCCCGCCGAGTTCGCGAGCTTCGTCGACCAGCACGCGGCGATCACCGACGCCATCCGGGCGGGCGAGCGGGACCGCGCCCAGCGGCTGGCGCGGGAGCACCTGCTGCCGCTGCTCGGCTGATCCGCGGCTACGGTTCCAGCACGATCTTGATCGCGTCGTCCTGCTTCTTCTGGAACAGCTCGTAGGCGTGCGGGGCGTCCTCCAGCGGCAGGTCGTGGGTCGCCAGGTCGTGCACGCCGAGCGGATCGGTCTCGTCGCCGACCAGCGGCATCAGGTCGTCGATCCACCGCTTCACGTGCGCCTGCCCCATCTTCACCGCCACGCCCTTGTCGAACAGCGTCAGCATCGGCACCGGATCGGCCATGCCGCCGTAGACGCCGCTGAGCGAGATCGTGCCCGCGCGGCGCACCGCGTCCATGCACTGGTGCAGGACGGCGAGGCGGTCCACCCCGGCCTTCTCCATCATCGGCCCGCCGATCCCGCTCGGCAGCGCACTGGCGATCTTCTGCGCGAGTTCCCCGACCGGGGAGCCGTGCGCCTCCATCCCGACGGCGTCGATCACCGAGTCGGTGCCGCGCCCGTCGGTCAGCTCCCGGATGCGGTCCGCCGGGGAGTCCACTTCGGACGCGTCGATGGTCTCGATCCCGCGGCGCCGCGCCATGTCCAGCCGTTCCGGGACCAGGTCGACGCCGATCGGGCGGAACCCGCGGTGCGCGGCGATGCGGCAGCACAGCTGGCCGATCGGGCCGAGCCCGAACACCGCGACGCTGCCCTCCGGCGGGACGTCGGCGTACTCGACGGCCTGCCACGCGGTCGGCAGCACGTCCGAGAGGTACAGGAACTGCACGTCCGGCGGCCCCTCGGGCACCTTGATCGGGCCGAACTGCGCCTGCGGCACCCGCATCAGCTCGGCCTGCCCGCCGGGAACGCTGCCGTAGAGCTCGCTGTAGCCGAACAGCGGCGCACCGGTGCCCTGGTCGCGGACCTGGGTGGTCTCGCACTGCGCGTACCAGCCGCGCGAGCACATCCAGCAGTGCCCGCAGGAGATGTTGAACGGCACCACCACCCGGTCTCCGGGCCGGATGTGGTCCACCGCCGAGCCGACCTCCTCCACGACGCCCATCGGCTCGTGGCCGAGGACGTCGCCGGGGGTCATGAACGGGGTGAGCACTTCGTAGAGGTGCAGGTCCGAGCCGCAGATCGCGGTGCTGGTGATGCGCACGACCGCGTCGGTCGGCTCCTCCAGCCGCGGGTCGGGAACGTCCCGCACCTCGACCTGCCGGGGTCCTTGCCAGGTCAACGCCTTCACACGACCACCTCCGCGCGCCGGGGACGACGCCCCCTCGCCTACCCGGCGGCGGCCGCGGTCAATCAGCGCGCCCGGGCCCGTCACGATGCCCGGCCGACCAGGCGCCCGGGCGGTCAGGGCTCCCCGGCTCGTCGGCACGCCCGGGCCGCGCCGGCCCGCCGCCGCGGATCGGCGGCGGCGGAACGGGCACGGCTCAGGTGCGCTCTTCGACGGGCGGCAGGGGCGCCAGGAGCATCGTCGAGGTGTCCAGGCGCTCGTTCTCGTCCTGGCCCTCGACCAGTTCGCGGGCCTCCGCGCCGCTGGCCACGACCGGGACCGAGCCCAGCAGCGGGCGCGCCGCGGACTCCCGCATGAACAGCACCGCGACGAGCGCGATGGCGGAGAAGAACATCACGTAGAACGCGGGCGCGTAGGTGTTGCCGGTCAGCTCCACCAGCAGCTGCGAGACCAGCGGCACGGTGCCGCCGAACAGCGAGGTCGCCGTGTTCTGGGTGAACCCGACGGCGCAGTACCGCGACGCTGTCGGGTACAGCTCGGCCATCACGGCCGCGTTCATGCACAGGAACAGCGTCGACGGGATCATCACGAGCCCCAGCGCGACGTACAACGCCCACGGCTCCCCGACCCGCATCAGCGCGAAGGCGGGCAGCAGCAGCACGAGGTTCCCGACGGCCGCCATCACATACACCGGCCGCCGCCCCAGCTTGTCCGACATCCGCCCGAACACCGGCAGCAGCACGGCTTGCAGCAGCAGGATGGCGACGGTGGCGATCGCCGTGTGCGTGGTGGCGATGCCGACCTCGACTTCGAGGTAGGTGGGCATGTAGCTGGTCAGCGTGTACGAGGACGCGCCGTCCGCGCCGATCAGCGCGAGGCCGACCACGACCTGCGGCCAGTAGAACTTGAACACCCCGGGCAGCTTGTGCCGCGTGAACAGCGGGTTGGCCGCCTGCTCCGCCGTCTTCGCCTGGGCGGCCTCGAAGCTGGGCGACTCCTCGATGCGGCTGCGCAGCAGCAGCGCGACGGCGCCGAGGACGAACGCCAGCAGGAACGGGATCCGCCAGCCCCCGTTGACCATGGCGTCCTGGCCCCAGAAGTGGGTGGTGATGCCGGATGTCGCGGCGACCACGCCGGCGCCCGCGGCGAAGCCGAGCTGCGAACCGCTGTTGAGCAGCGAGGTCCAGAAGCCGCGGGTCCGGTCCGGGGAGAACTCCGCGACGTAGGTCAGCGCACCGGAGTACTCGCCACCGGTGGAGAAGCCTTGCGCGATGCGCAGCAGGTAGAGCAGCACCACGGCCCAGGCGCCGATCTGCTCCGTGCCCGGCAGCAGGCCGATCAGCGTGGTGGCCACCGCCATCAGCGCGATGGTGAAGAACATGACCTTGCGGCGGCCGATCCGGTCCCCGAGCGGCCCGAGGATCATCCCGCCGAGCGGTCGCACCAGGAACGACACGGCGAACCCGAGCAGCGTCACCAGCAGCCCGAGCCGTTCGTCCATGCCCGCGGTGAACACCTGGGTCAGGGTGACGGCGAGGTAGCCGTAGACCCCGATGTCGTACCACTCGATGAAGTTGCCCACGCCGGCGCCGAGCTGCGCGCGGATGAGCGCGGGTCTGTCGACGACGATGCAGTCCTCTTCGCGGATCCTGCGCGCGCCCGAGGACGGGCGGCCACTCCTGGGTTCGGACAACGTTGTCCCTCTCCGGCGGTCGGCGTGATTCGACGTGGCACGGCTCGGAAGCGCGATCGCGAGCGTCGGTGGGACGGCCGCGGCGGCGAGCCGTCCTCGAAGGACAACACCTCCACCTGTGTTCAGATTTCGAACGCAGCGACCGAAAACTTGGCAGAGTCGCGCGGGGTAGTCAACCCTTTCGGCGGTCGACGGTGCACATCGGAGGGAGAACCCCGGGGAAATCGCCGCGGCAGCCGACGATGCTTTCCTCGCGGGTGCAGGTGAAGTACGAAAACCGTTGCGGCGCGCGCACATTCCTGCCGCGAAGCACGCCGCGCCGACCATCCGCCACGCCCCGGCCGTCGGCCATTGAACCAGGTGGCGGTACCGCGCACGGCAGATTTCCGGGACGGGTGCGGGAATTCCCCCACCGGCGAGTACGATGGTGCCCGATTCCTCCCCAGCAGAGCGATTTCTTCCCCTCCGCACCGGCGACCCGACCGGCCCCGCCCGCGGCGCCGCGGCGTTCTCCCGTTCGGACGGCGTTCCGGGCCGTGGCGGAGCCACCGGCGCGTCCGGTCCCGCGGCGAGGAGAACGCCGAGGTTTCACCGCCCGACCTCGCATCGGCGGAGCCGGGCGGGCGGTCAGCGAGCGTGGTTGTGCATGACGTGCTTGGTGCGGGAGTAGTCCTCCAGCGCGTAGAGCGACAGGTCGCGGCCGTACCCGGATCCCTTGAACCCGCCCCACGGAACCTCGTTGGCCAACGCCAGGTGCGAGTTCACCCAGACCGTGCCCGCGTCCAGGCGCGCGGGAACGTCGTGCGAGCGCCGCGCGTTCTCCGTCCACACCGACGCGGCCAGCCCGTAGGGCACGTCGTTGGCGCGCCGGATCGCCTCGTCCTCGTCGCGGAACGTCTCGACCGTGACGACGGGACCGAAGACCTCTTCCCGGGCGATCTCGGCACCTTCGGGCACGTCGACGAGCACGGTCGGCGGCACGAAGTAGCCCGGCCCGTCCAGCGCCGCACCGCCGAGCGCGGCGCGCGCCCCGTCCCGCTGCGCGCGCTCCAGGTAGCCGCGCACCCGGTCGAAGTGCGCCTTGGACACCAGCGGGCCCAGTTCCGCACCGTCCACCGCCGGCTCACCGGTGACGAGCGTCGCGGCCTCGCGCACGAGGTGCTCGGCGAGCTCCGCCGCCACCGATTCGTGCACCAGCACGCGGCACGCGGCACCGCATTCCTGCCCGGAGTTCCAGAACGACGCGGTGCGCAGCGTTTCCGCGACGGCGGCCAGGTCGGCGTCCTCGAACACCACCACCGGCGCCTTGCCGCCGAGTTCCAGGTGCACCCGCTTGAGGTCCTCGGCGGCGGCGCGGGCCACGGCGCGGCCGCTGGGCACCGATCCGGTCAGCGCCACCAGGTCCACGTCCGGGTGCGACGAGAGCCGCGCGCCGACCACGTCGCCGCGACCGGTGACGATGTTGAGCACCCCGGGCGGTAGCAGGTCCGCCACCAGTTCGGCGAACTTCACCGTCGTCACGGGTGTGATCTCGGAGGGCTTGAGCACGCAGGTGTTGCCCGCGGCCAGGATCGGCGCGACCTTCCAGGCCGCCATCATCAGCGGGTAGTTCCACGGCGTCACCACGCCCACCACGCCGACCGGTTCGCGCAGCACCAGCGACAGGTGGTCGTCGAGGTACTCCCCCGCCGACATCGAGGTGGTGGAGCGCACCGCTCCCGCCATGAACCGGAACGTGTCGACGGTGCCCGCGATGTCGTCGTGGGCGACCGCGAGCGGTTTGCCCGTGTTCGCGGATTCCAGCCGTGCCAGCAGATCGCCGTTGGCCTCGACCCGGCCGGCGATGGCGTGCAGCACGTCGGAACGATCCTTCGGAACCCGCCGCGCCCAGGATCCGCGCGCCGCGACGGCTTCGGCGACGGCCCGGTCCACGTCCTCGGTGGTGCCGTCCGGGGTGTGGCAGAGGACCTGTTCGGTGCAGGGATCGATGACGTCGAGCAGTCGCGTCGAGGTGGAATCCGCGTAGCCGCCCGCGATGAAGTGGCGCGCCGGGGGCAGTTCGGCCGCCGCGGCGAGCGGGCGCGCGTCGGTGGACCGGCGGACCGCCGCGGGCTCCGGTGCGCCACCTCCGGCCGGTGCGCCGCCGCCGGCCGGGGTCTCGCCGCGCGCCGCAGCGGCCTGCGCGGTGACGCGCCGCGCGGTGTCCGGCGGCAGGTCCAGCAGCGGGCTGCGCGGGCTGCCGACCCGCAGGCCCGCCGCGTTCAGCACGGCCTTCACGGCGGGGATGAACGGCACCGTCATCAGCGAGTCCATCAGCGGGTGCAGCCGCGCCCATTCGGCGCGGGCGCGGTCGAGCTCCCCCGCCCGCAGCGCGCGGTGCACGGAGACGAGTTCGGCGGGCACGAGGTTCGCGCTGCCCGCCACCACACCGGCGGCGCCCTCGGTGAGCGCGGCGAGGATCAGCGTGTCCCAGCCGCCGAAGGTGGTGATCACGTCCCCGTGGTGGTGGACGAACTGCCGCAGCCGGGACATGTCAGCGTTGGTGTCCTTGATGTAGCGGATGTTGTCGACCTCGCGGGCCAGCCGTCCGACGACCTCCGGGGACAGGTCGACGCCGGTGATCGCGGGCAGGTTGTAGAGCATCACGGGGATGTCGACGGAGGCGGCGACGGTGCGCAGGTACTGCTCGGTCTCCGCTTCGGTGAGCGGTTCGTAGTACGGGGTCACCAGCATCACGACGGAGGCCCCGCACCGCTGGGCGTGCTGCGAGAGCCGGATGGCCTGCTCGGTGCTGACGGCGCCGGTCTGGGCGACGACGGGCACCCGCCCGGCGGCCCGCTCGACGACGGTCTCCACCACCAGGCGGCGCTCGTCCTCGTCGAGCGCGGCGAACTCGCCGGTGGAGCCGCAGGCGACGAGGCCGTCGACCCCGCCGTCGATGCTGCGGTCGACCACGCGGCCCAGCGCGGCCACGTCGACTTCGCCGCCGGAGGTGAACGGGGTCGGCAGGGCGGTGAGAACTCCACTCAGTTGCGGCGACATTCCGGAACCCTTCCTGTTGCGTGCGTTCGTTCCCCGGCTCGCCTCCCCGGGCGGCCGGTTGCGCGTGGACCGGTCCTTCAGCAGGAGGCGACCGGGTCGCCGAAGCGGCCGTCCGCGGGTTCGACGCCGAGCCCGGGGCCTTGCGGCACCGCGATGTGGCCCGCGTCGATCCGGACGCCGTGCTCGTCGTCGTAGTGCCCGTCGATGCCGTCGGCGGCGATCCACACGCCGTCCAGCAGTTCCGGGCGGGTGGTCGCGCCGACGTGGGCGCAGGCGGCGGCGATGATGTCGCCGCCCCACGAGTCGTCGCAGGTGTGCGGGAGGTTCCGCGCCGCGCAGACGTCGCGCACCGCGCGCATCGGGTGCAGCCCGCCGACCCGGGTGATCTTCACGCCGAAACCGTCGACCAGGCCGGTTCCCGCGGCGCCGACCACCACGTCCAGCCCGGTGCTGCTCTCGTCCACGTACAGCGGGTGGGCGAGCAGCGGGCGGATCGTGCGGAGTTCGTCGAGGGTGTCGCAGGGCTGTTCCAGCACGAACGGGACGTCCGCGCACTCCCGGCTCAGCCGCAGCGCGTCCCGGGTGCCGAGGCTGCGGTTGCCGTCGACGGCGAGCCGCACGCCGGTTCCGCGCAGCACCTCCCCGACCTTGCGGACGGCGGCCACGTCCTCGTCGACCGGCCTGCCCCCGATCTTGACCTGCAACCGCGGGTAGCCTTCGGCGCGCTTCTCCGCGGCGAGGCGGGCGGTGTCGTCCGGCGGCCCGACGCCGAGCGCGGCGTAGGACGGCACCCGATCGACGAGCGCGCCGCCGAGCAGGTCGGACACGCTGACGCCGAGGTGCTTGCCGAGCAGGTCGTGCGCGGCGATGTCGACGGCCGCCTTCGCGTAGCGGTGCCCGTGCAGCAGCCCGTCCATCCGCCGGTGCAGCGGGACCGGCAGCACGTCGGCGCCGAGCAGTCCCGATGCCATCTCGCGGAGCGCCGCGACCGCACCGGCCGCGTGGGCCTCGGCGTACAGCGGCCCGACGGGGCAGGTCTCGCCCCAGCCGACCAGCCCGTTGTCGGCGACCAGCCGGACCAGCGTGCTGGTCAGGAACCGGACTTCGGAGTGGCCCATCTTGTAGGCACCGCCGCGGACCGGAAGTCCGTGCTGGTGGACGTGGATTTCCGCGATCTTCACCGTGTTCCTCCGAACGTGCGCGCGGGTTCGCCCGCGGACTTCGTGCCGAATTCCCCCGTGTGCCGGGGAGATCACCGGCGACCGCCCGAGGTTCCGCTCCCGCGGGCCCGCCGGGAGCGGGATCAGGCGTGCAGCAGGTGTCCCATGCGGGCGCGCTTGGTGGCGAGGTAGCCGGCGTTGTGCGGGTTCTCCGATGCTTCGAGGGGAATCCGCTCGGCGACGGTGATGCCGTGGTCGGCGAGGGCCCGGACCTTGTCGGGGTTGTTCGTCATCAGCCGCACCGAGCCCGCGCCGAGGTCGTGCAGGATGCGCGCGGCGTCGGCGTGGTCGCGGCCGTCGACGGGCAGCCCGAGCTCCACGTTCGCTTCGACGGTGTCCAGCCCGCGGTGCTGCTGGAGCTCGTAGGCCCGCAGCTTGCGCCCGAGCCCGATGCCGCGTCCTTCGTGGCCGCGCAGGTAGATCAGCGCGCCGCGGCCCTCCTCGGCGATGGCGCTCATCGCCATCCGGAACTGGCTGCCGCAGTCGCAGCGCAGCGATCCGGCGAGGTCGCCGGTGAGGCATTCGCTGTGCAGCCGCACCAGCGGCGCTCCCGCGTCGAACGGGTCGCCCATCGTCAGCGCGAGGTGCTCGACGTCGCCCGCACCGCGGTAGGTGGTGGCCTGGAAGGTGCCGAGCTCGGTGGGGAGCTCGGCCCGCCCGGTCCGCGCGATCGCCGGACCTGAGGTGCGCGCGTGCTCGACGAGCTGGGCGATCGTCACCATCGGGATGCCGTGCCGCGCCGCGAAGTCGTCGAGCGCGGGGCGGCGCATCATGTCGCGCCGGTCGGGGGTCACGATCTCGCAGAGCAGCGCGGCGCCGCTCGCCCCGGCCAGGCGGCACAGCTCCACGCCGGCTTCGGTGTGCCCGGCGCGTTCCCGCACGCCGCCCGCCTTGGCCCGCAGCGGCAGCACGTGCCCGGGGCGGGCGAGGTCCTGCGGCGCGGTCCGCGGATCGGCGAGGGCGCGGATGGTGGCGGCGCGGTCCCCCGCGCTGATGCCGGTGCCGGTCCCGTGCTTGAGGTCGACGCTGACGAGGAACGCGGTGCCGTGGCTCTCGGTGTTGGCGGTGACCATCAGGTCGAGGCCGAGGTCGCGGGACCGCTCCTCGTCGACGGCGACGCACAGGAATCCGGAGGTGTGCTCCAGGAAGAAGGCGACGTCGTCGGTGGTCGCGTGCTCGGCGGCCATGATCAGATCGCCTTCGTCCTCGCGGTCCTCGTCGTCGACGACGAGGACCATGCCGCCGCGGGCGAGTGCGGTGCGGGCTTCGGCGAGCTCGGACATCGGTTCTCCTCGGCACGGGATGGTTCGTCGGTCCGGCTGCGATCGCCGTCCTTCCGCCGGGACTCGACACCGGGGAGATGCGTTCACATAGTGACCGTTACGTTCAATCCAGAGTGGCAGTGACCTCCGTCGCCGTCAAGCACCCCACCCGAACTCGATTCGGCCTCCCCAACCGAAGTCCCGCGGAATTCGCCCGCATCGACCCTTGACGAGCAGCCCGCCTCGCCGCACAATGAGCCCGGTTCGTTCATATTCTGAACATGCCAGATCAGCTAGCGCCGCACTCGCGATCGCACGCCGCCGGGGTGCGTCGGATGAGCACCAGCCCCACCGCGCGGCCACCGGCAGCAGCACGACCCCGTGCCGAACAGGACGACGCGGCTCCCGCGCGGGGGGCCCCCCCCCCGGGGGGGGGGGGGGGGGGGGGGGGGGGGGGGGGGGGGGCCCCCCCCCCGCGGAGCCGGTCCCGGGCGTCTTTCCCCAGCCTGAATGCACGGACGCGTTAAGACCCACGGCGCGGGCGGTATCGT